>NZ_JAYWYX010000003.1:0-148692 GCF_048147925.1 Acinetobacter sp. 226
ATGGTCTGATTCGTCTTAAAAATTACTATTATGCCTTTGCTTTAACAGACTTTTTTGTTTTTTTGTCGTGTGCAGAGTTGATATTTATATTATTTTAAATAAAAATATCTGACTATATTAATCTCATTTTTAAATTTTACAAAGTCTTACAATTTACAATTAAATCCAATATAAATTTTTATTACAGAGATATTTTTTAATTAGTTTTCAAATAAAATCTAGTTTTAAAATATTGGCTTCTTGCTCTCCTAGTAATTCTAACCAAGTAATATTAAATCTCAAATGATTTTTTAATTAAAAAGTCAAATACGCGATTTTATTTCATCATCCTCAGTTTAATCATTATTCACTTGAATTAATCAAGATAATAGCTACTTCTCAATTAATTTATTACAACCTTATTTAAAAATTTTATTATTTTAATTCATCTTGCTTTCGCTTACTTAATATGAAATAAAAAAAGGCTTCTCTTTCACTATCAAAAAGCATTGCTTTGCATGAAGCAAAAGACACGCAATGTTAGGTTTTAAAAAAACCCACTCTAAAAGAGTGGGTTTTTCGCATTCAAAATCAATTGATACGAGAAATTAGTTTTTCTCTTTATCAACGATTTTGTTTGCTTGGATCCAAGGTACGAAAAAAGAGGAAAGCGCTGCTTTCCTCTTTTTAAGGCACGAAACCTTAGTTCTTTTCTTTATCTACAATCTTGTTCGCTTGGATCCAAGGCATCATCGCACGTAACTTGTTACCAGTTACTTCAATACCGTGAGCCGCGTTTTGACGACGACGAGCAGTCATAGAAGGATAGTTTAAAGCACCTTCGTTAATGAACATCTTCGCGTATTCGCCAGATTGAATACGTTTAAGCGCATTACGCATCGCTTCACGAGATTGTTCGTTGATTACTTCAGTACCCGTTACATATTCGCCATATTCAGCGTTGTTAGATACTGAGTAGTTCATGTCCGCGATACCGCCTTCGAACATTAAGTCAACGATCAATTTAAGTTCGTGTAGACATTCGAAGTATGCCATTTCAGGCGCATAACCAGCTTCAACAAGAGTTTCGAAGCCCATTTTAACCAATTCAACTGCACCACCACAAAGAACTGCTTGCTCACCGAATAGGTCAGTTTCAGTTTCTTCACGGAATGAAGTTTCGATAATACCTGTACGGCCGCCACCTACGCCTGAAGCATAAGAAAGTGCAACATTACGAGCGTTACCAGAAGCATCTTGGTGAATTGCGATAAGGTCAGGAACACCTGAACCACGTTGGTATTCAGAACGCACTGTATGACCAGGTGCTTTAGGTGCAACCATGATTACGTCTAAGTCAGCACGTGGAACAACTTGGTTGTAAAGAACAGAGAAGCCGTGAGCAAATGCTAAAGTAGCACCTTCTTTAATGTTCGGCTCAATTACATCACGATAAAGTTGAGACTGGAATTCGTCTGGAGTCAAGATCATCACTACGTCAGCTTGCGCAACAGCAGCAGGAACTTCAGCAACTTTAAGACCAGCATTTTCAGCTTTTTTCCAAGAAGTAGAACCAGCACGTAAACCAACAGTTACGTCAACACCAGAATCTTTGAGGTTAAGCGCATGCGCGTGGCCTTGTGAACCGTAACCAATAATCGCTACTTTCTTAGATTGGATAATAGATAAGTCACAGTCTTTATCGTAAAAAATTTGCATTGCTGTCTCCGCTTGAATGCTTGTTTATCTGTTAAATCAGGCAATGCCCCTTAAATTCACATTGCCTGACCCCTCTTCTTGTACAGATGAGGAAATATTTAAAAATTTAGATTGTTAGAACTTTTTCGCCACGTGCGATCCCGGATACACCAGAACGTACCACTTCTAGAATCGTGTGTTCTGCAAGTGCATCAATAAACGCATCCACTTTCTCAGTAGTCCCTGCGATTTGAACGGTATAGGTCGTTGGTGTTACATCAACGATCTGACCACGAAAAATATCCGCCGTACGTTTGATTTCGTCACGAGAAGAACCCAATGCTTTCACTTTGATCAACATCAATTCACGCTCAATGTGTGCACCTTCAGACAGGTCCACCACTTTAACCACCTCAACCAGCTTGTTAAGCTGTTTGGTGATCTGCTCAATCTTGTGATCATCGCCATAGGTGGTCAATGTCAAACGTGAAAGTGTTGGATCTTCAGTCGGGGCAACATTCAATGTTTCGATGTTATAGCCACGCTGTGAGAACAAGCCGACAAGGCGGGAAAGCGCGCCTGATTCGTTTTCTACGAGTACAGAGATAATATGTCTCATTTCGTGCGCTCCCCTTTAGCCAACCACATATCCTGCATCGATTGACCTGCAACCAGCATCGGATATACGTGTTCGGTACGGTCAACCATTACGTTAATAAATACGCATTTGTCATTGATTGCCATCGCTTCTTCGAGCTTGGATTCAAGCTCGTCTGCATGGTTAATCTGAATGCCGACATGGCCATAAGCTTCCATCAGCTTTGCAAAGTCAGGCAATGAATCTACATAAGAACTTGAATGACGTCCCTCATAGTTCATATCTTGCCACTGCTTCACCATCCCTAAAGACTGGTTATTCAGGCACAGGATTTTGACGTTCAGGCCATATTGCTTACAGGTCGAAAGTTCCTGGATACACATCTGAATCGATGCTTCACCGGTAATACACACCACCTGCTGCTCCGGGAAGGCAAGCTTCGCCGCCATCGCATATGGCAGACCGACACCCATGGTACCTAGACCACCTGAGTTGATCCATTGGCGTGGACGTTTGTACTTGTAATACATCGCACCAAACATCTGATGCTGTCCTACGTCAGAAGTGATGATCGCTTCGCCATTGGTTACCTTGTCCAATGCCTGAACCACTTGCTGTGGCTTCATTACGCCATTAGTACCCGCTTCAAAACGACCGCCATGAACCTTGCGCCATTCATTGATCTGTTTCCACCATGCCGCAATCGCTTCAGGATTTGGCTTGGATATATTCATCTGCTTCAACTGGTTCAGCATTTCATTCAATACCGGCTCTACAGCGCCCACGATTGGGATATGCGCCATAATGGTTTTTGAAATCGTTGCCGGATCAATATCAATATGAATGACTTTGGCATTCGGACAGAATTTTGCAGGGTTATTGGTTACACGGTCATCGAAACGCGCACCTACACACAGAATTACATCTGCATTGTGCATAGTCATGTTGGCTTCGTAAGTACCATGCATACCGAGCATACCGATGAACTGTTCATCATCACCCGGGAATGCGCCAAGACCCATTAAGGTATTGGTTACTGGATAGCCCAATAAATGTGCTAGCTCTGTCAATTGTTCTGAAGCATTGCCCTGAACCACACCACCGCCAGAGTAAATTACTGGGCGTTTAGCATTGATCAATTCTTCAATCGCTTTACGAATTTGGCCCGAATGACCACGGAACGGTGGTTGATACGAACGCATCTTCACTTTTTCTGGATATTCGTAAGCAAATTTTTCTGCAGGATTGGTCGCATCCTTTGGAATATCGATCACCACCGGGCCTGGACGACCTGAGGACGCGATATAAAAGGCTTTCTTGATAATCGCAGGAATTTCACTGGCATGACGCACCTGGAAGCTATGCTTCACGATCGGACGGGAAATCCCGACCATATCGGTTTCCTGGAACGCATCTTCACCAATCAGATGACTCGCAACCTGGCCAGACAAAATCACCATCGGGATTGAGTCCATATAGGCTGTTGCAATTGGGGTTACCGTATTGGTTGCGCCCGGACCTGAAGTCACCAGCACAACACCGGTTTTACCTGTCACGCGCGAGTAGGCATCTGCCATGTGGCCGGCAGCCTGTTCGTGACGTACGAGGTAATGATTGATTTTGTCTTGTTGAAATAGCGCGTCGTAAATATGTAGTACTGCGCCGCCTGGGTATCCAAAAACATGTTCAACGCCTTCATCCGCTAATGCGCGAACGAGCATTTCACCACCAGATAGAAGTTCCAACGTGATTCACCCTAATATTATTCACTGCACAAATGGGAGGCATTTGCAGTGTTTCATTTGTTAACTGTCTGCACTGTTATAGCACACAAATTTCATAGTTTTCATAGCAATAGGAAAAAAATCTGATCTCTTCGCTGTTCGAGCAATACAAGACCTAAAACATGTTGGGATAAACATATTTTGCTTAGCTTTGTTCAATTTCTCGGCTAGAGAAATCGCCCACTGCATGAAATGACTCTTAGTCGAAGGGTGATCGATCTAAGGCATATAAAACTATTGCAGCATTCTTGTGTTTTCAGGCTTTAAAGTCAAGTTTAAAAAACAGGCAATCTGTGCTTATAGCATTCAAATTTGCTGTTTTTAACAGCAATTACTGCTTGCAGCCATTCCCCCAGCTTCCTACAACCTTAATTAATTCAATATAATTCATATACTTAATAGTTTATTTTTATAAATTTTTAATATGTCTTATATAAAAAAAATGAATGAATTTTTATTAAATTAAAGCAAATGGTTTATCAATAAATTTTGTATACGAAAATTTATCTCTCGGTATTTAAATTCAAGGGGATATTTATGCCATCAATTAACAGTGATCAAACAGCTAAAAAACCATCACTTCTATTGAAAACATTATTACAATGATTGCAGCAATTTACGCCTAGAAAGACGGGGCCCAAGAACAATGAAAATATCTTTTTTAACTGCCTTCAGTCTGAGTTGTGCAGTTTCTTTGAGCGTTTGTAGCAGTAGCGCTTCCGCGATCGAGTATCATAAATGGGTCGATGCAAAAGGTGTCACGCATTATACCAAAACCCCACCACCCAAATCCGCAAGGAAAGCCACCACAGTAGACACCTATGGCTGGAAAAATTCAGCTCCAACACCGCCTAGAACTGCTGAATCTGTAGAACAAACTGAAAATATCTCTCAGGAACAGCTGCAACAATCACCTCAAGTTCCAGCGAATCAAGACCAGCAGCAACATGAAGCCAATGAAGCATTGCAACAATCTAAAAATCGTGCAGTCGCTTTATAAGGCATCCCTCTATACACCAGTCATTTTTTCTTCGGGAAATGCGGGTGCAAAATTCACTTTTAGGTGCATTTTGCGCTATGCTGTGCCTCATAATTTTTTAACCGTTCTCTTGTATTACGTATATGACTACTCACATTGACTCAGAATATCAAGCCAGTGCGATTGAGCCTCAAGTCCAGCAGGACTGGGAATCTCGCAAAGCCTTTAAAGTTGCCGACACTGTAGAAGGTCCACGTCGTTATATCCTCTCGATGTTCCCTTACCCAAGTGGCAAACTGCATATGGGTCATGTGCGTAACTATACGATTGGTGACGTGATCAGCCGTTTCCATCGTTTAAAAGGTGAAACTGTGCTTCAACCAATGGGTTGGGACGCTTTTGGTCTTCCTGCGGAAAACGCAGCAATTGCGCATCAGGTTGCTCCTGCAAAATGGACCTTTGAAAATATTGCCTACATGCGCGACCAGTTGAAAAAACTTGGTCTGGCAGTGGATTGGGATCGCGAATTCGCAACCTGTACGCCTGAATACTACCGTTGGGAACAATGGTTATTTGTTCAGCTTTATAAAAAAGGTCTGATCTACCGTAAGCTTTCAACCGTGAACTGGGATCCAGTGGATCAAACAGTTTTAGCCAATGAACAGGTTGAAAATGGTCGCGGCTGGCGTTCAGGTGCATTGGTTGAAAAACGTGATATTCCAATGTACTACTTCCGCATCACTGACTATGCGCAAGAGTTACTGGACGACCTAGACACATTGAAAGACGGTTGGCCACAACAAGTCTTGACCATGCAACGTAACTGGATTGGTCGCTCACAAGGGATGGAAATCACCTTCCCGTCAGCGAATCCAGACGTGTACGCAGATGGTTTAACTGTATTTACCACACGTGCCGATACATTGATGGGTGTGACTTATGTTGCGGTTGCAGCAGAACATCCAATGGCGCTTAAAGCAGCTGAAAACAATCCTGAATTGGCTGCATTCATTGAAGAATGCCGTATGGGTTCTGTGGCAGAAGCTGATCTTGCGACTGCCGAGAAGAAAGGCATGGCAACCGGTCTTTCTGTAAAACACCCTGTCACAGGTGAAGAAGTTCCAGTTTGGATCGCCAACTATGTATTGATGTCTTACGGTTCAGGTGCGGTGATGGCGGTTCCATCACACGATGAACGTGACTTCGAATTTGCCAACAAATATGGCTTAACCATCAAGCAAGTCATTGATGCCAAAGGTGCTGACGATGCAGACTTTGATGCAACTCAATGGCAAGAATGGTACGGTTCGAAAGAAGGCAAACTGGTCAATTCAGGCGAATTTGATGGTTTAGACTTCCAAGGTGCCTATGATGCTTTCCTTGCAAAATTAGAACCAACTAAACTTGCGAATGCTAAAGTTCAATTCCGTTTACGTGACTGGGGTGTTTCTCGTCAGCGTTATTGGGGTTGTCCAATTCCAATGATCAACTGTGACACCTGTGGCCAAGTCCCTGTTCCAGAAGATCAACTGCCTGTAGTACTTCCAACGGACGTGGTTCCAGATGGTTCAGGTAACCCACTGAACAAAATGCCTGAATTCTATGAAACTAAATGTCCATGCTGTGGTGGCGACGCACGTCGTGAAACAGATACCTTGGATACTTTCGTAGAGTCATCTTGGTATTATGCACGTTATGCATCACCTGACTTTACCGATGGCATGGTGAAACCAGAAGCGGGTCAAACCTGGTTACCTGTCAACCAGTACATCGGTGGTGTGGAACACGCGATTCTGCACTTGTTATACGCTCGTTTCTTCCACAAATTGATGCGTGATGAAGGCGTGGTACAAGGCAATGAACCGTTCACCAACTTGTTAACCCAAGGTATGGTGCTGGCTGATACGTATTACCGCGAAGCGGAATCAGGTAAGAAAACATGGTTTAACCCTGCCGATATCGAACTTGAACGTGACGAAAAAGGTCGTATCACTTCTGCGAAATACAAAGAAGATGGTCAAGACGTTGTCGTTGGCGGTCAAGAAAAAATGTCGAAGTCGAAAAACAACGGTATCGACCCACAATCGATTATTGATCAATACGGCGCAGATACTGCACGTGTGTTCATGATGTTCGCAGCTCCACCAGATCAGTCACTTGAATGGTCTGATGCAGGTGTTGAAGGTGCTAACCGCTTCTTGAAACGTGTATGGCGTTTGGCGACTGGCTTCCTTGAAAAAGGCAACAACGCATCAACTATCGACAAAGCTGCGCTTTCAACTGCTGCGCAAGACTTGCGTCGTAAAACACACGAAACTATCCAAAAAGTGGGTGATGACATCGAACGTCGTCATGCATTTAACACTGCCATTGCAGCGATGATGGAACTTCTAAACGCGAACAACAAGTTTGAAGCGAAAGATGACAATGATGTAGCGGTTGCACGTGAGTCTATTACAACGCTTCTTACATTGCTTGCGCCATTTGCACCGCACTTAAGTCAAACATTATTGGCTCAGTTTGGCATCGAATTGGAAAAAGTATTGTTCCCATCTGTGGATGAGTCTGCATTAACACGTAATACGCAAACTATCGTAGTTCAGGTGAACGGTAAGCTTCGTGGCAAACTAGAAGTGTCTGTTGATGCATCTAAAGATGACATCCTAGCTCAAGCAAAAGCATTACCTGAAGTTCAACAATTCTTGACCGGTCCAACCAAGAAAGAAATTGTTGTACCGAATAAGTTGGTGAACTTGGTGGTTTAAAAATCTCCCCTAGCCCCTCTTTAAAAAAGAGGGGGAAAGCCTCCCTTTTTAAAGGGAGGTTTGGAGGGATTTAATCTTTACCTAGAAAAAGGTAGGGATTAAAAAACAATTCCCAAACAAAGCCCGTTGCCAGTCAACGGGCTTTGACTTTACAATCCAGATCAGAATTTCAAATATTCCCCTTTGGGAAGCATAGAGGGCAACACATGCATTTGGGCAAACGTTTAGCAGCAATTGTTTTAACTTGTGGTCTGAGTGCAGGCTTGACCGGCTGTGGCTTCCATCTGAAAGGAACCAATCCGAGCTCCGCACCTGTTGCTTACTCTGTTATGAGCCTGTCTTTACCACCCGACACTGACGAACTGCAAGAAAAACTGGCGGTTTACCTCGGTGCAGCAGGCATACAACTGAGTAATGCACCGAATGCATATGTGTTGCGTGTCTTGGATTATGCTCCTCGCCGTCTGGAACTGAATGGTAAACTGGTCGAAACCCTGTTGCGCTTAAATGTGACGTTTCAGATTGAAGATGCACAAGGCAATCCGATCACTGAACCACGAACTGTAGTAGCCACACGTTCTTATCAATACGACATTGAAACAGTAAACACTGATGACCAGGAACAAAAGTTTCTGGATCATGTGATTATTGATGATGTGGCTCAGCAGATCGCACGTCAGATCTCATCAAACCGCTTACCATTAGTCAAACAAAATACCCCACCACAACCTGCTCAATAAGACTGCCATATGAAACTTGATTATCTGCAAGCCCTCAAACGTGTCGACGCAGCTCGCGGTGCTTGGGTATTGCATGGTCAAGAGCCTCTATTAGAACAGAATTTAATTGATGCCTTCCGTTCCACCTGGCAAAAGCAGGATATTGAACGTCAGCGCTATGACATTAGTTCGGCCGCTGACTGGAAAACTGTTTTTAATGCCTTAAACAGCCTGTCGCTATTTTCAACACAATTGGCAATTGAAGTACATGGCAATATCAAGCCGGATGCCAGCGGGCTAAAACTGCTGAAAAGCTATCTACAGCAAGACAGCGATAACCTGCTTTTGGTGGTCATGCCGAAGCAGGATGCCAACAGTCTGAAATCCAGCTTTTTTCAGGTGATGGATGCCAATGGGGTGAATGTCTCACTGGTGGCAAATTATCCCAAAGACCGTCAGCAAATTCTCAGTATTGAAGCAGAAAAGCTTGGCATTAAACTGGCGAATGATGCATGGCAATGGCTGGAACAGCATCATGAGCATAATTTACTGGCAGCCAAAAACAGTCTGATGCGCGTGGCTGATACTTTTGCTGAAGTAGAGATAATCCAGATTGAACATCTGTATGCCTGCTTGCAGGACCAATCCCGTTACAGTACCTATGACCTGAGTGATGCCCTGCTAAATGGCAACCTGTTGCAATCTATCAAAATCTTTCAATATCTGATTGCTTCAGGTGAACCGATGAGCCTGATTTTGTGGAGCATCAGCAAAGAAATGCGTCTGTTGATGCAATTGTTTGAACAACCTCAAAATGCGTTACAAATCGGCATCTGGAAGACAAAAGTGAGCTTGTATCAACAGGCCTTGCGTCGCTTGAGTCCACAACGCTTTTTGACCTGGCCACAGCTTTTAATCCGGATTGATGCCGCTATTAAAGGGATGTCCAGAGAGAACCCTGAACATCTGATCTTACAGGCCATTACTGAAATGTGCGGTCAAACCTTGTTTGCATCCCAGCATGCCTAACTGAAGAAACGTGCAAACCAGCCTTTGCCTTTTTTCTTTTCCTGCGTTCGCAGGTAACTCAACATATTGTCACGTACTGCATCGACATAGTCCTGATCATCATGTTGAATATGGTTAATTAGCCATTTAGATAGCAGACGATATAAATCTTTTTCAATGGACTCGCCTTGTTCAAATCTCAGACGATAATCATTGAGCCGTTTGACAAATAATTCGTGAATACCGCGATGTGAAGGTAAATACTGATAATTTACCTGTTGCAGCAAATTTTCTTCAAAGCTGAAATGTGACTGGGTATAGTCAATTAAATCATCTAGAATTTCCTTGATTTTATCGCGTTTCCCCGTATTTTTAACTTGTTCCAAAGTATTTATATAATCCAGAATTTGCCGGTGCTGGTGATCAATCACCTCAATTCCAATATTGTAACTTTCATTCCATTCCATCTATACACCTCATTAATTTTATTAGTAAAGTCGTATTATTTTTTGCTGACAAATAGGCGATTTTTTCCGCACAAATAAAACCATAATTTTTTTATGGAATTAAATATTACAAGCTTTATTTATTTAAATCTATATGTAAAACATAGATTTTTTTAATTTTTAAAAGAAGGCATGAGCTAATCACAAGAAAAAATAAAAAAAGCCTGCCGTTAAAAAATAATTATTTTTACAGCAGATATCACTAAATCTTTCTATAACTTTTTTGGCTTTAGGGGAAATTTTTATCGTTATTCGTTGTAGAGTTTTAAACAGAAACCAGATTTCAGGAATACCGCTCAAAACAGTGACTATTTAACTAAACAGTCATGTGACTAATACTATAAATTACTTCTTCTATCTCAAAATTCATCAAATTTAGCTATGCCAGCATGAACAGCTGAATGAATCTTTTATATAAAATCAGACTTTATGCCATGTTGTTTTTTAGCCCGACAATAGAAAACAATTCTCATTATAAATTAAAAAAATACACGATTTATCCTAATTTCACTCTTATAATTGTTCACAATTATCTGATTTTGAAACTATATTGATCATGCCAAAAATAAAACCGACGAAATTGATTATGGTCGCCGTGATTGCCATTGCGTTAATCGCTGCAGGCTGGTATTTCCTCAAACCCAAAGAACAGCCTCCGCAATATATTACCGCTGAGGTGACTGTAGGAGACATTGAAAGCTCTGTACTGGCAACCGGTATTTTAGAAGCCACCAAAATGGTCAGTGTCGGCGCCCAGGTTTCTGGTCAGGTCAAGAAAATGTATGTGCAACTCGGAGATCAGGTCAAGCAAGGTCAGCTGATTGCCCAGATTGATTCTGTCCGTCAGGAAAATGAGTTAAAAACGGCTGAAGCCAGCATTAAAAATCAGATGGCCCAACTGGCGGTCAGACAGGCCAATCTGGCCAAAGTTGAAGCTGAGTATAAGCGTCAGCAGGCCATGTATGCACAAGATGCGACTTCACGCTCTGAACTGGAATCTGCACTGGCAAACTATAAAACTGCCCAGGCGGATATCACTGCTATTAATGCGCAGATTGAACAGTCGCGTTTGACTTTAGCCACTGCCAAGGAAGACCTCGGCTACACCCAGATTGTGGCACCGATGGATGGCACTATCGTGGCGATTGTGACCGAAGAAGGTCAAACCGTGAATGCCAACCAGAGCGCACCGACTATAGTCAAACTGGCCCAACTCGACACCATGACCATTAAAGCTGAAATTTCTGAAGCGGATGTAATGAAAGTCCATAAAGGCCAAACTGTTTATTTCACAACTTTGGGCAATACTGACAAAAAGATTTACGCCAAACTGCGTCAGGTTGAGCCTGCACCAAATTCGATCAATACCGATAACAATACCTCAAGCTCAACTTCAGGCTCTGCGGTGTACTATAACGCCCTGTTTGATGTACCCAATGAAGATGGCAAGCTGCGTATTGATATGACAGCGCAGGTCTATATCATTCTGGATGAGGCACGGAATGTGCTGACTATTCCAGCTGCTGCCATTCAAAGTTCAAACCGTCCACAACGTCCGAATCGTGGTGAAGGCTCCCGCGGTGCTGGTGCCCCATCTGAACCTAACGAAGCTCAGAATCAAGCCCGTGGTGATGAACGAGCTGCAGGTGATCGCCCTGCCCGTCTGGTGCTTTCCGATGCTGAACGTGCCCTGATTGAACAAGGTAAAGCACAGCGTGGCATGGTTCGTGTGTTGCAAGCCGATGGTACTGCAAAACCAACCCCTGTACTGATCGGACTAAATAACCGTGTGACAGCGCAAGTGATTAAAGGCCTGAAACGCGGCGATCAGGTGGTGATTGCAGATGGTTCCGACACTTCCAATGATGCAGCAAAACGCGGTGGCAATAGCCGTGGCCCAATGAGAATGTAAGCATGAATTCACAACAACAGCCTCTTCTGGAGGTGAAAAATCTGGTACGTGAATTCCCTGCGGGTGAAAGCACGGTTCAGATTTTAAAAGGGGTCAATCTGGAAATTTATCCGGGTGAGCTGGTGGCGATTGTCGGCCAGTCCGGTTCGGGTAAATCGACCCTGATGAATATTCTGGGTTGTCTGGATAAACCAACCACTGGCAGCTATAAGGTCAAAGGTCGTGAAACCCGGGAACTGGAAGCGGATGAACTGGCGCAATTACGCCGTGAATATTTTGGCTTTATTTTCCAGCGCTATCATCTGCTGGGTGACTTAAGTGCAGCCGGCAATGTCGAAGTCCCCGCGATTTATGCCGGTGAGGATTCATCGGAACGCCGTGAGCGTGCGGTCAAGATTCTGACCGATTTGGGTCTGAGTGAAAAAACCCAGAACCGTCCGAGCCAACTGTCAGGTGGTCAGCAGCAACGTGTCTCGATTGCCCGTGCGCTGATGAATGGTGGTGACGTGATTCTGGCCGATGAACCGACAGGGGCTTTGGACAAGAATAGCGGTATAGAGGTAATGCGGATTCTGCGTGAACTGAATGCCAAGGGTCATACCATTATTCTGGTCACGCATGACCATAATGTGGCAAAAAATGCGACCCGAATTATTGAGATTTCGGACGGAAATATCATTTCCGATCAGCCGAATGTTCCTGAAGTCGAAGACCATCTTGAAAAACAGCCGCTGATCCGCAATGAAAAAAAGAAGATTTCTTCATGGCGTTCCGCGGTTGACCGTCTGGGTGAAGCCTTCCGTATGGCCTTGCTGGCCATGAATGCACACCGAATGCGGACTTTCCTGACCATGCTGGGGATTATTATCGGGATCGCCTCTGTGGTTTCGGTGGTGGCGCTCGGAAATGGTTCACAAAAGCAGATTCTGGAAAATATCAGCAGTCTGGGAACCAATACTATTACCGTATTTCAGGGCCGAGGCTTTGGAGATAATTCCCGCTCCTCACAAGCCAAAACCCTAATTCCAGCCGATGCCGATGCGCTGGCCGAACAGCCGTATGTTGATGGTGTCAGTCCGTCGGTAAATAGCAGCGTCACCGGACGTTATAAAGAAATTGAAGCCTCAACCACGGTAAATGGGGTGAGTGAAGATTTCTTCTATGTACGTGGCATGACCTTCCAGTCTGGTCAGCCCTTTGACCGCAACAGTGTCACGCAACAGGCACAAGATGTGGTAATTGACACCAATACCAAAAATACCTTTTTTAAGGATGGTACCAATCCGGTAGGACAGGTGCTTTTACTGGGCAGTGTCCCGAGCCGGATTATCGGTGTGATCGACGCGCAAAAAGGCATGATGGGTAATAATGACAGCCTGAATGTGTATTTGCCGTATTCCACCGTAATGAGCCGTATGCTGGGGCAATCCAATGTGCGCAGTATCATTGTACGGATTAAGGATGAATACCCAAGTGCAGCAGCGGAAAATGCAATTCTGAATCTGCTGGTACAGCGGCATGGTGCGCAGGATGTATTTACCCAGAATGCCGACAGTATCCGTGAAACCATTCAGCAAACCACAGCGACCATGACCCTTTTGATTTCAGCGATTGCCGTGATTTCACTGGTCGTCGGCGGAATTGGGGTGATGAACATCATGCTGGTCTCAGTGACTGAACGTACTCAGGAAATTGGAGTACGGATGGCGGTGGGTGCACGTCAAAGTGACATTCTGCAACAGTTCCTGATTGAAGCGGTGCTGGTGTGTATTTTAGGTGGCATTTTGGGTGTGCTGCTCTCCCTCGGGATTGGCCAACTGATCACCCATTTTGCTGGTAGTACATTCCAGATGGCATATTCAACCACTTCGATCATAGCCGCCTTTGTCTGCTCAAGCTTGATCGGGATTGTGTTCGGCTTTATCCCGGCACGTAATGCCGCTCGTCTGAACCCAGTCGATGCACTCTCTCGCGAATAAGGAATCTGATATGCAAATGAATTTAACCAAGCTTGCCAGTGCCCTGTTGCTAGGAAGCTCGCTGGTCGGTTGTGCCGCAGTGGTAAAAACACCCTATGAGCCACCTGCTCTTCAGGTGCCTAACAATTTTCAAAATAGTCAGGCTTTAAGCCGGCAGATCCATGCCGATATTCTGACAGATCAGTGGTGGACTTTATTTAGAGATTCACAATTGAATAATCTGGTGAATGAGGTTCTGGCAGCCAATAGTGACCTGGCCGTGGCCGGGATTAATTTGCAGCAGGCCCGGATTCAGGCCAGACAAACGCAAAGCCAGCAAGGGGTCCGTATTGGCGATGCCGGACTGACAACACGTAGAAGTTTTGATTTAGAAAATGGTGATAGTTCATCAGGTTTTGGGATTAATTATCCAGGTTTAAGCTATGAGCTGGATCTGTTTGGCAAACTGGCCAATCAGACCGAAGCCGCTCGCTGGGAAGCCCTAGCCTCTGAGGAAGACTTGCAGGCAACCGCACAAAGCCTGATCGGCACCACGGCGCAACTCTATTGGCAACTGGCCTATCTGAATGAGCGTTATAGTGTGGTGCAACAAAATCTGGCGACTGCACAGCGTACTTATGATCTGGTGAATGTCCAGTATCGTGCCGGTGCAGTATCCGGTCTTGATCTGACCCAAGCCGAACAGGCCATTCAAAGCCAGCAGGCGACCTTAAGCCAGATAGCGCAGCAACGGGTAGAAACGCGTACAGCACTTGCGGTACTGCTGAATATACCGGTGCAGCAACTCTCTCTTCAGGAACCACAACGTTTACCCAACATTGCCTTGCCTGCGATTGAAGCCGGCTTGCCGGCAAGCCTGCTGGCACGTCGTCCTGACCTGAGAGCAACCGAACTGCGTTTACGCAGGGCTTTGGCCAACAAGGATGCCAATAAAGCCAGTTATTATCCGTCTATTAGCCTGACCGGCAGTTTGAGTACCGGTGTGGGCAGCAGCACCTCATTGTCAGATGCATTAAAAAATCCGGTTGCGACTTTAGGTGCCGGTCTGAGCTTGCCTTTCCTGCAATGGAATGACATGAAGCGTGATTTACAGGTGAATGAACTGGAATATGAAAAAGCCATTATCCAGTATCGTCAGACTATATATCAGGCTTTTGCTGATGTCGAAAACGCCCTGTCGAACCGTACTGAGCTAACCAAACAGGTCGCATTACAGCAACGCAATGTTGAACTGGCTGAACGTACAGAACGTCTGACTGAAGTGCGTTATCGTAATGGAGCTATAGCTTTGAAAAACCTGCTGGATGCACAGGAGACCACACGAAATGCCCGGCTGGCTTTGGTGCAAACCAGACAAAACCAGTACAATGCCTATGTAACTTTAATGCAGGCATTGGGTGGTAGCCCCCTCCGGGAATTGCCTTGAATCCAACCTGAATCATAAAAAAACCGCTGTCCAACAGCGGTTTTTTAGTGCGTGTGATTCGAGGAAAATTATTGCATTTGCAAATAAGCATTCACATTTTTCAATAATTCATTGGATCGCTCATGTCCGAGTAAACTGCCTTTTTCCAGCCAGTCTCGTGCGGTTCCGATATCACGCTCCACGCCAATGCCCTTGGTATATAAACGTCCAAGATGGCTATAAGCATCCACATTCACCTGCGCTGCCGCCTGCTGATAATACTGTACGGCTTGTTCAATATTACTCTCAACTCCTTGACCCTGCTCATATGCTTCGCCCAAAGCATTTAGTGCCACACCATTCTGCTGAGCAGCTGCTTTTCGCAGATAGCTCAAGCCTAAGGCAATATCCTGCGCAATCTGTTGCCCTTTAAGATACTTCAAGCCCACTTCTGCTTGTGCCTGGGCATGCCCCAATTGTGCAGCCTGATGCAGATAACGATTGGCCAGCTCTGCATTATTGCTAAACACAGGATAAATACCTGAGAGAGCTTGGTACAGGAACCATGCCGCTTCTTTCGAACCTTTCGCAACTGCCTGATTCAGGTACTGGACAGCTTTATCACGTGTCGACAATGGATATTCAGCCAGACTATAAAACCGGCCGACGCTATAAATTAAATCCGCTTCAGACTGAGCCACAATCTGCCAATACTGCTGTGCCGCGCTCTGAATCATTTGTGTGGCTTTACCCGTATCTTTCGCCGTACCAATACCATTTAAATAACACAGCGCCATCCCCATCTGTGCAGACACATCGTTAGGACTAAGCCGATAGGCAGCCTGATATAACTCAAATGCTTTTTGCGGTTCGTTGGCAACCAGATGCTGCTCAAAATACAGCGCAGCAATTATGCATAAGGCAGGCACATGTTTGCTGTTGGCCGCTTCCGACCAGTAACGAAATGCCATGGTTTCATTTTTATCGACATACCAGCCATGAAAATAGGCCAGCCCGATTAAAGCCTTGGCGTGTGCATCGGCGTGATCTTTGGACTGCTGCAATAAATGCTGAAACACGCGCCGACGCTGATCGGGATCGATACGGCCTTGCAACACACCGGCATAATAATCATAGAGACCTTTCTGGTCACCGAGACTGATACAGCGTTTAATAAATTGCAGCGATTGCGTCAAGTCTTGGGGGAGAATCTGTCCATGCGCATAATCATCGGCGATCTGCTGATTGGCAGCCAAATGATCCTGCCGAGCCGCCAGAAACAGATAATGTATTCCTTGCACTAAATCTTGGGCTGCAGAATCAGCCAGATAATACTGGGCCAGCTGATACTGCGAATTGGCATGACCCTGCCCGGCATTTTGAATGAATAATGCCAGACGCTGTTTTTCTGCAATCATCTCGTTTTGATGGTCTTCGGCAGAAGAAAGTTCAGTGATACGATACTGGGCATCCAGATTACCCCGTGCTACCGCATGACGGTACCAGTACAGGGCTTTTTCCGGGTCAGCCTGCTGATATGCCTCTCCTTCATGAATTTGACCCAGATGATAAGCTGCTTCATCACTACCTAGGCGAAAGGCTTTGTCCAGGTAGCTGATGGCTTTTTCAGTATTTTGCTCATGTCCCAGACCTTGCAGATGCATCAGACCCATCCCGACATAGGCTTGTGGGATTTCCTGTTGCTGAGCCAGTCCCTGATAAATCTGATAGGCACGTTCATAGTTCGGATGCTCCGGATCTGAACTCAATCGTGCTGCATGTTTAAGCTGCGCATCAACCTGCTCAATCCATAAATCATGATACTCGGCTTTGGCCTGATCACGTTTCACCGGATCCGGACGTTTCCACATCCACACCGCTAAAGCTCCTGTCCCCAAAATCAATACCAGCAAAAACCACATAGCTGCTCCAAAACATTATTTTTGTTCTGTGAATGAATCCTTTCATTCTAAACGTCACTTGAAAAAAAGCACAGATACTGTGCTTTTTATTTTTCAAATCAGGATTTTGCTCTTTTACTATCGAGCTTTTTCAGCCCTTCTGCCACGGCGACCATGGCAAAACTGGAGGTCACCACCACAGCCGACCCATACCCTCCACATCGCAAACCGGCACTGGCACAGACATCGGCACTTGAGAATGGATTATCAATTGAATAGACACAGGTAATACCGAATTTTTCTTTGGGCTTTTTACAGATGCCTTTAGCACGTAACTGGGCACGCAATTTGGCCAGCATCGGATCCTGCTCGGTTTTAGATAAATCTGCAACACGAATTTTCAGTGGATCCAGTTTACCCCCTGCCCCGCCCGATACGATTAACGGAATCTTGTTAAAGCGACAATGTAACATCAAGGCGAATTTGGCTTTGACATCATCGATGCAATCTAAAATCAGATCCGGTGTCGGAGCTAAAATTTCTTTGATATTCTCAGGTGTCAGATAATCATCAATCAGATTGATTTTAATCCGTGGATTAATTGCACGACACCGCTCGGCCATAACTTCAATTTTTTCATGACCCAAGGTGGTACTCATGGCAGGTAACTGGCGGTTGATATTTGATGCTGCGACGACATCCATATCGACCAAGGTCAGTTCGCCAATTCCGCTACGTGCCAGAGCTTCTACTGCCCATGAACCGACACCGCCGATACCGATCACCATCACATGACTTTTTTCATAATGGCTAAAGCTGTCTTCTCCATAAATTTTGGCAACACCGGCAAAGCGGCGCTCATATTCATCGTCTTGAAGCAGATCAGTCATAAGTCATCAATAGCAGTTAAATCACAGTTTATTTTAGCAAAGTCAGCATTGTTTTACTGCTCCTAAAATTTCGATACAAAATCCATCAGGAAAATCAGAAAGATAAATTCAGGAACACCTTATAATTGAATAAAATTTATACATATAATTTTAAATTAAATAGAATTTTAAATATAGGAGTCAAACCCTGTGCTCATCAATGCTCTTTTGACTCTCAACTTTATACTGATTGCGTTACATTTATATTTTTACAGTAGCCAAAAGCAGAAAAACTATGGGCTGAGTATTTTTATTCGTTTGCTGACTTTAGGCTTGTTTGGTTTTGTGATCTTGGATCGTTATGAAACCCAGACCCATTTGATTTTGGTGCTTGTATCGTGGGCCATATTTGAAATCATAGAGGGTCTTTTTAAAAAGAAAAAAGCCTCAGCACCATAAAAAAAGAGGCTTACGCCTCTTTTTCATCTATCGGAATTAGTCTTTATTCATGATGAAAAAATATTCACGATAGTATTTCAGTTCGGCAATTGAATCGCGAATGTCATCCATCGCCAGATGCGAAGCATTTTTCTTGAGGCCACTCATGATTTCCGGGCGCCAGCGTTTGGCCAGTTCTTTTACTGAAGAGACATCCAGATTACGGTAATGGAAATACTGTTCCAGTTCAGGCATCAGGCGGTGCAGGAAGCGGCGATCCTGACAGATCGAGTTACCACACATCGGTGATGATTTTGGATTCACCCATTTTTTCAGAAATTCAAGCGTTTGCTGCTCGGCATCCTGAGCGGTCAGTTTACTGCGACGCACACGTTCAATCAGGCCAGACTGACCATGTTGACGGGTATTCCATTCATCCATGGCATTTAACAGACGGGCAGGCTGATGCACCGCAAGCACAGGACCTTCAGCCAGAATATTTAAATTGTCATCGGTTACAATCGTCGCAATTTCAATAATTTGGTCGTTGTCTGTGTCTAGACCTGTCATTTCCAGGTCAATCCAAATCAGGCGGGTATCAGCGGTACTGCTCATAAATGTGCAATCTTATTGGGTTTAAAAACAACTATAGTAGCAAATTAATTACATCTTGGGTGTCATTCGGGGGCTGCTTCATGCTATTTTTGCCATCTGATTTACCCGGTTTTTTTAGGATATGAATGGCCTTAATACGTAAGCGTCGTCTGACAGAGCAACAACAGCGCCGCATTCAGAAACAACAGAAAACACGTCAAGAAGATCTCGATACCTCCAGCGATCTCGAAGGTCTAGTGGTGCAACATTATGGTCGTCAACTTGAAGTGCAGGCCTTGTCTACCCCCGACATTCATCCTGAAAAACCGGTGGTACAAGAGGGCGAACCTGAACCTTTCTGGAAAGAAATCGAGCTAGGCAGTGTCTGGCGCTGTCATACTCGGACCAATCTGGATTTACTGGTCACTGGGGATCGGGTCAAATGGCAAGCCGATCCAAATACCGGTTTGGGGATTATCACCGCGATTCATCCCCGCAAATCGTTATTGACACGCCCCGACCGCTATCACAAGGTTAAACCTGTAGCGGCCAACATTTCACTGATTGTGATTGTATTCGCTCCTCTGCCTGAGCCAGCGCCGGGTCTGATCGACCGTTATCTGGTGGCCTGTGCCGATGCCGACATTCCTGCGCTACTGGTAATGAACAAAGCCGATTTATTGAAAGAAAACGATCCAATTCTGAATCTGTTACAAGAATATCAGGACCTTGGTTATGAAGTGATGCAGACCCAGTCCGATGGTGACCTGAGTGCTCTGTCTAATCGTCTGGAAAATGAAACCGTGGCCTTTGTCGGTCAATCGGGCGTCGGTAAAAGTACGCTGATTAATGCGATCGTGCCAGATGCTGCACAAAAGACCAATATCATTTCTGAAAACTCGGCACTGGGTCAACATACCACGACTTCGACGCGCCTGATTCCATTCGGGGAAAATGCTGCGCTGATCGACTCACCGGGAATCCGGGAATTTGGTCTCTGGCATCTGACTTTAGACAAGATCCAGACTGGTTTTCCTGAAATAGAAAATCTGCTCGGTCACTGCCAGTTCCGCAACTGTACCCATAAACATGAAAAGCAGTGTGCCTTACGTCAGGCAGCAGCATCAGGTGAAATTTTGCCGCGCCGACTGGACAGCTATTTGCGTTTAATCGACGAAATTACTGAAGCACAGCAAAAAAATTAATTTTCTTAAGGCCTCGCCCTTGAAGCGGTGATTTTGATCACCATATTTATGAGCTATACTCTTGGCAATTTTAAAATTGTAATTAGGTGAATTGTGGAACGTTGGTTCGAGTTTATGGGGAATCACCCCTTCTTATTTGGAACACTCGCGGTATTAGTGGTTTTGTTCTTCATTGTCGAAGGCCAACGTAACGGTCGCAAAATCTCTCCGCAATCGCTGGGAATTTTAGTCAAAGCAAAAAATGCCATGCTGATTGATTTACGTGATGCCAAAGACTTCCGTGAAGGTCATATCAGTGGCAGCCGTAATATTCCATATAGCCAGATTACAAAACATGTTGAAGAGCTTAAAGCATCTGATCGCCCTTTGGTGTTCATTTGCAACCTTGGCCAAGTGGCTGGTACTGCGTTACAACAGGTCGGTCATGCCGATGCCTACCGTCTTGATGGCGGCATAAGCAACTGGAAAGCTCAAGGTTTACCTTTGGTGAAAAGCAAATAATCCACGAACAGGAGATTGATCATGGCTGAAGTGACTATTTATTCGACGACTGTATGTCCTTATTGCGTGCGTGCGAAACAGCTATTGGAACGCAAAGGTGTAGCATATAAAGAGATTAATTTATCTCAGGAAGCACCGGAAGTCCGTCTTGAATTGATGCAGCGTACCAATCACCGTACCGTGCCACAAATTTTTATTAATGATCAGTTTATCGGTGGTTTCGACCAGCTTTATGCTTTAGAGCGTGAAGGCAAACTTGATGAATTGCTGGCTTAACCTTACTAAAATTATCACTTCATATTAAGGATCAAAAAATGAGTGAAGAACAACAAGCTCAACCACAATTGGCATTAGAGCGTATTTATACCAAAGATATTTCTTTTGAAGTTCCTGGGGCGCAAGTTTTTACCAAACAATGGCAGCCTGAGTTAAACATCAATCTTTCTTCTTCTGCAGAAAAAATTGATGAAACTCATTTTGAAGTAACATTGAAAGTCGTGGTTCAAGCAACCAACGAAGGCGATACCGCGTTTATCGTTGATGTCACTCAAGCCGGTATTTTCCTGATTGATGGCGTTGAAGAAGAGCGTCTGCCATATATCCTGGGTGCTTATTGCCCGAATATCCTGTTCCCGTTCCTACGTGAGGCAGTGAACGATATGGTAACTAAAGGCAGCTTCCCACAATTGCTATTGACTCCAATCAACTTCGATGCTGAATTTGAAGCCAATATGCAACGTGCACAAGCCGCTGCTGTGGATGGTCAGGCTTAATCGCTGTCCTTCAAATCTAAAAAAAGACCGCTTATGCGGTCTTTTTTTGAGCCCCTCTTTTTAAAGAGAGATTTGGGGAGATTAATTTCTTAACTCAATCCCTCCTCACCTCCCTTTAAAAAGGGAGGAATTCTCTCATCTTCTAGAAGATGACAAGCACTGCTAGTAAGGGAGAGGTAAATAAAAATTCCCTCATCCCGACCTTCTCCCAAAGGGAGAAGGTGAAAAGCAGATTTTTATTCCGCATCTGCCATCAATTCAGCGCTCATACCAACAGTGTTAAAGCCGGCATCAACATACAGGATTTCACCCGTAATCCCGTTGGCCCATGGCGAGCACAGGAATAAGGCAGCATTACCGACATCTTCAATCGTCACATTACGTTTTAATGGTGCAACTTTCTCATTCAGATCGAGCATTTTACGGAATGATTTAATACCTGAAGCTGCCAAGGTACGGATTGGACCCGCAGAGATCGCGTTCACACGAATCCCTTCCTGACCCAAGCTAGACGCCAAATAACGTACGCCAGCTTCTAAAGACGCTTTGGCCATACCCATGACGTTATAATTTGGCATCACGCGCTCAGAACCTTGATAGGTCAATGTTAGCAAACAACCTTGACGGACTTGCAGCAAAGGTTTTGCCGCGCGTGCCATTGCGATAAAACTATAGGCACTGATGTCATGCGCAATATTAAAACCTTCACGATCCGTGATTTCGGTAAAGTCGCCATCCAGCGTATGTGCCGGTGCAAAACCGATAGAATGCACTACGCCGTCCAGACCATCCCAGTGTTTAGCCAATTCAGCAAATGCATTGTCAATTTCAGCATCTACTGCCACATCACAAGGAAAAACCAGTTTCGAACCAAACTGTTCAGCAAAGTCATCTACCCGCTTTTTCAGCTTTTCATTTGGATAAGTAAAAGCCAATTCAGCACCTTCACGATGCAATGCTTGAGCAATACCAAAAGCGATCGATAATTTACTCGCAATGCCCGCGATCAAGAAGCGCTTACCCGCCAAAAGTCCTTGTGCCATGTGAATCTCACCTAAAAAAATGTATATGGCATGATGCCAAGTCTGGAGCATTTTAGAAATTGCATAATGCACCTTTTTTTCTATTTATGATGAACTGGGAATTTAAGACCGAGTTAAGAGTATTAATTTAAATGGTCAAATGCAGAGCCTGATGGGTATTTTGCCAGAGCTGTTCAGCTAGCTCCTCTTTGTGCATATGCAGGCTTTTTGCCAGCCCTTGCAACACATAAGGTAAATTGGCAGGCGTATTTCTAGTACGATGCTCGCTTGAACTTTGACAACAAAGCGGCGTCATATCCGGACAGTCGGTTTCCAGCACCAGATGTTCTGGTCCGACATACTGCACCACTTGATGCAGTTTTTTGGCGTTTGGATTGGTGATTTGCCCAGTAATACCCAGTTTGAATCCCAGCTTGATAAAGGCTTTAGCTTCCTCAATTCCACCACCAAAGGCATGTGCAATGCCACCCTGTTTAAATCGGTGTTGTTTTAACATCTGCAAAACCTCCGCATGGGATTTACGGATATGCAGCAAAACTGGCTTATCGAATTGCTGCGCCAGTTCCAGTTGTGCAGCAAAAAAATCTTTTTGTTTCTGGAAAATTTCAGCCTGTTTGTGCTGTTTTAAAAAGGTATCCAGACCGATTTCACCAATGGCAATACATCGTTCATGATGAAGCAGTTGTTCCAGCTCCTGCAAATGAGTAGTCTGATGCTGTTCAATATAAAACGGATGCAAGCCCGGTGCTAAATGGCTTTGCGGTACATTTTCCAGATCATTGATAAAGTTGTGGGTTCTTAGCAGGTCGGCAAAACGTTTTTGCAAAAATCCTATTAAAACCAGATGCTCAATACCGGCAGTTTTGGCCGCATACGCCAACTGTTCCCGATCAGGGTCGAACTCGGGAACATCAAAATGGGTATGCGTATCAAACAGCTTTAAGGTCATTTGGCTTTTGCAGCAGGTGCTGGCTTTATTTCAGAGGCAGCGTTTTCTGTGTGTGGCAAATATTCCGGTTTTAGCACACCTTGTAACTGCTCATACGGAATCATCAAACGTGGCAAACCAGCGACATAAGGCCCAATTTCATATTCGGCATATTGCAAGACCAGACCTTGCTGGGCCAGATAGAAGTTATCACTAAGCTTGAACTTCCAGGCCTGTTCATACTCGGCCACATCTTTGGCAAGCTTGGAGTCTACTACCCAGTCTTTAAAAGCTTCATAGGCACGCGTTTCAAGTTTGGCTTTTTGCTTGGTCGCAATAATGTCGTCCAGCTTGACCAGTTTTTGCTGCTCGAGATCAAAGTTATAATAAGTCTGTGCAGATGCCCCATGTGCTCCTCCCAAATAATAACTGCTGTTCAGAACCACGGTCGCAAGGGGATACCCTGAATTCAGAATCTTGGGTTTAATCATCAGGCTGATGCTATGACTGGCACTCAGTGCTTTGAGTTCTTTATCCAGATTCAAAAAAGTCTGTATATAGGGCTGAATTTGCTGTTCAAGCTGCTGTTTTGGTGTTGCTACTGTTGTCAAAGCTGCTTTGGGCTTAGAGGCAGCCGTTTCTGCTTCACTAGCCGCAGTCACTTTTGCCGGTTCAATCGCATCTACAGACAGGATACTTTTCAACTGTTGTAGAATCTGCTGATCAATCCATTCATTAATAAAACTTTGATTACTGTTCAGGCGTTCAATCGAGATTTCCGGGCAGCTTTTGTCTTCACATTCCGGAATTGTCAGCTTGAGTTTTTCGGTCTCACCCGTGAGTTTAATTACTTCAGGCTCGGTTTGTACCACTTCAGGAGCAGTCGACTCTTTTGGGGCATCGCCCTTTGGCTGGCAGGCACTCAGCAGCACCGCTGATGCCAGTATGGATAGACAAAAAATATTCTTATATATTGGCATTCACTCACCTTTTTGGAACCTGTAATCATCTTGCAAGATCACCAGCTTTAAAACATATGCTGATAGATCTCAGCTTTCAAGACCTGTTGTGTTTGTTGTTTTGTTAAATAAATATCCAGTTGTTTGGCGTCTTTACTGATTTCATGACTGCGAAAATGCAGACCGATGCCTTCCTGATCAAAGAACCAGTCAGCCTGGCCCCAATACAGTTTTTTTGGTGCTTTTTGCTGAACTTGTGAATTGTTTTCTTTTAGCCAAGCTTGATAAGCCTGCTGAATAATCTGATCCATCAGTAACTGCTGTTTAGAATCGATAATATCAAGTGGGGTCAGCATTTTCTGCTGGCGGCGATCGGCCACAAAAAAATAATAGCGCTCATGCACGCTGACATTTTCCTGTTTGGAGTCCACCCCGATCTGCATCAGCACATACTGATTGCGCTGGTAAGGAATACGGGTATATAGCGACAGTTCATAAGCCTTGTTCAAATTGAGCTGAGCTTGCCAGGCATCCGATTTTTTCACATAGGCATTGATGGCCTGCTGTAAACTCATGTCCTGTTTCAAGCCGATTTGATCCTGAATCACTTTTGCCTGCTGCTTTTCAATCCATTGGTTCATCCATGGATCAACCGTAACTAAGGTCTGAATATCCAGATTGATACAGTTTTTATTTTCACAAAATGGCAAGGCAATCTTGGCCGGCTGTTCTTGAATATTCAGATAAGGCAAGACATCAGCATTCTTCACTACAGTGATTTTTTCATTTTTTGGAGTAGTAAGGGATTCTTTTTCACCCTGATCACAGCCACTCAGGACAAGGCTTAAACCAATCACAGAACCGAGGACGACTTCCTTACTGAGCTTCATTCTCTTTACTATATCTATCGAGTTATTAATTGTTTAAATGTAGCATAAAATAAAACAGCTTCCGGAGAAGCTGCTTGATATTTTTAGACTTTGGCTGCGAACCCTGAACTTTTAGTGTTCGCGTGTATTACGGAACACGATATCCGGATAGCGCTCTTGCATCAGCTGTAAATTCACCCGGCTTGGGGCAAGATAAGTTAAATGACCACCACCATCGACAGACAACTGGTCATGGGCTTTTTTCTTGAATTCGTTGAATTTCTTCTCATCATCACAAGATACCCAACGTACTGTGTTGATGTTGACCGGTTCGTAAACACAGTCGACCTTGTATTCTTCTTTCAGACGGTAAGCCACCACTTCAAACTGTAGCACACCCACAGCACCCACGATCAGATCGTTGTTATTCTGCGGCATGAATACCTGAGTCGCGCCTTCTTCTGAAAGCTCTTTTAGACCTTTTTGCAGCTGCTTGGATTTTAATGGATCCTTCAATCGGACACGACGGAACATTTCCGGCGCAAAGTGTGGAATACCGGTAAACTGAAGTTTCTCACCCGAGGTAAATGTATCACCGATCTGGATAGTGCCATGGTTATGCAGACCAATAATATCACCCGGCCAGGCTTCTTCAAGATGCTGACGGTCTCCTGCAAGGAAAGTTAAGGCATCGCTGATGCGCACATCTTTATCCAGACGCACATGCTTCATCTTCAGGCCTTTTTCATACTTGCCTGAACATATCCGCATGAAAGCAATACGGTCACGGTGTTTTGGATCCATATTGGCCTGAATTTTAAAGACAAAACCGGTAAAACCTTCTTCATCCGCTTCTACAACACGATCTTGGGTCGGATGAGCTTTCGGTGGTGGTGCATATTGGCTGAAAGCATCCAGAACATGGTCGACACCAAAGTTACCCAAGGCTGTACCGAACAGAACAGGTGTTTGACGACCCGCCAGAAACTCTTCACGATCCAAAGGCTCATTGGCCATTTGTACCAGTTCCAGCGATTCTTCAAATGCTGCCCAAGCCAGATCACCGACTTTCTCGCGAAGATCCGGATAGTCATAACCATCACGTACCTCAATGTCGGTAATCACTGAACCGAAGCCCGCTTTATAAACATAAAACTTGTCTTCGATCAGGTTATAAACACCAGCGAAGTCACGACCTGTACCCAATGGCCAGGTTAATGGCACACATTTAATTTTCAGAACGTTTTCAATTTCATCAAGAAGTTCGAGCGGCTCACGGATTTCACGGTCCATTTTGTTGACGAAAGAGATGATCGGAGTATCGCGCATCCGACACACTTCCATCAGTTTAATGGTACGGTCTTCGACACCTTTTGCCCCGTCAATCACCATCAGCGCAGAGTCTACTGCGGTTAAGGTACGATAGGTATCTTCCGAGAAGTCCTCATGTCCCGGGGTATCCAGAAGATTGATCATCTTGTCTTTAAAAGGAAATTGCATCACCGAAGTCGTGATGGAGATACCACGCTCTTTTTCCATTTCCATCCAGTCCGATGTTGCGGCCCGGTCAGATTTACGGCTTTTTACCATCCCGGCCACCTGAATGGCCTGGCCCCATAACAGCAATTTTTCTGTCATGGTGGTTTTACCGGCATCGGGGTGGGAAATAATAGCGAACGTACGTCGCTGGGCGACTTGTGCCGCCAGTTCTTGCTTAAAGCTCATGAAATATACCTACTGCTCAATGCACAGCATTCGAGATCAAATTCGATCAATATGAAAAAAATTGGCGATATTGTAGCAGAGTTTCAGGGTGGAGTTCCGTGAGCCATGTAGTCTATCCTGACGCTCAATCAATTAGAGCGCTATTAATGAAATTGTAAGTTTTCTAGTCGTTGTTCATCTACTGGTAAGCCCAGCAAAAAGCCTTGTAACTGTTCACAACCGAGCCGGGTTAAAATTTCCGCTTGCGCTTCTGTTTCAACACCTTCCGCGGTCACCACCAATCCCAGTTTCATAGCCAACTGGATAATACTTTCCAGAATTATTTCTTCTTTGGAGCCGACTTCCAGATTTTTGATAAATTCCCGGTCAATTTTTAATTCATCTACGGCTAAATTCTTTAAATAGAGAAAACTTGAATGTCCCGTACCAAAATCATCAATGGCCAGACGGATGCCCATTTGTCTTAAGCGCTTAAAACTGCGAATACTCACATCAATATGATGCATGGCAGTCGACTCAGTAATCTCGATCATCAAATGCTGAGGACTAATTTTATATTGGGCAAACAACTTTTCCAAGGTACTAAAAAGCTGCTTATGCTCAAATTGTACCGCAGACAAATTAACCGCAACAGGGAAAAATTCGGTATGTGTATCTTGCCATTTTTGAATCTGCTGACAGGCCAGCTCTAATGCCCAGTAGCCCATTTGAATAATTAGTCCGGTTTTTTCAGCTGCATTGATAAACAGATTCGGGCCGAGCAGTCCAAACTGGGGATGATTCCAGCGGATTAATGCCTCTACCCCACACAAGCTACGGTCCCTGGTCCTAAACTTTGGCTGATAGAATAGTACAAACTGCTGTTCTTCCACCGCTTTATACAGATCATTAATCAGGGTACTTTGACTCTTGCTTTCATCCTGATCGGTAGAATAGTTAAACACCGAATAGGTATTGCGCCCCTGATACTTGGAACTGAGCATGGCAGCATCGGCATTGACTAACAAATCCTGTAAATTTTTGCCATGTTCCGGATACATGGCAATACCAATACTGCCCGAGATATGAATACTCTTGCCTTCAATCAGGAAACTTTCCTGGATCAGCTCGAGAATCTTTTCTGACATTTTTGCCGCTTTGGTAACAGAGGTATTTTCCAGTACCAGCAGAAATTCATCGCCGCCGATTCTGAGCAGCTTGGAGTGATGACCCAATAACTGGTGAATCCGTGTGGTCAACTGAATCAGCAACTGGTCACCGACCAGATGGCCAAACACATCATTGACCGCCTTAAAACGGTCCAGATCAATGTATAAAAAGGCTATTTCATGCTGCTGGGGCTGATCAGAAAATAATTTATTTGCATACTCAGCCAGATATAGACGGTTGGGTAATTTGGTCAGATTATCCTGAATGGTCTGGTTTTCAATTTGCTGATTGGCCCAAGCAAGCTGACGATTGCGTGAACCGACACGCAGTTCGGACACAACGATACAAATCAGCGTTAGCAGTAACAGCCCGCTCATTAATATTATGGCCAGAAAAAGCTGATCCTGTGTATGGGTAAATTGCGGGAACTGTAGCACATTGCTAGCAGTAAAATTGAATGCCATCATGCTGATATAATGCATACCAAAGATACCAAGCGCGATTATCCCGGTGACAAGAACTATTCGAAAAAACGACCAAGTCTTCCGTGTACTCAACCAGAAGATAAAGATAGCGGCAAAGCATACCACCAGAACAGAAAGGAGCAGTATCCCCCAATCTATTTCATATGTATGCAGCATAAAACTTGCTGTCAGCCCGATAAAATGGATCAACCAGATCAATAGTCCCAATAGCATAGCTGTTAGCATTAAACTGAAAGTTTTAACATTTGGCTGCGCAGCCCCTGAAGCAAATTTTTTAATCCGGATAATCAGATAACAAGCAATCAATGCTGAAAGAATGGAAGCGGTGACCAGAGTAATATCATGCTGAATTTCAATCATATAAAATGCTCCCCATCGGTGACCATTTTTATAATACTCTGCACTGGTATTTCCATTTTCATCCGGTCAAATTTGAACTTATTAAAATCATCAAGCTGAACATCAATGCAAGTGAATTCATCTGCAACAGCATCAGTCTTAACTCAAACTTAGAATTTATATTTCTTTCTTTTGAAGTTGAGAATTGCCCCTAAAATCTGACTCAACATAAAAATAAAATATGACTTATATATTAGAAGTGTTTCAAATTTAAGCAAATATTTAGCTTCATTTTTTTAGCTCATTTATTCGACCACCGTCACAATTTTTTTCTTTTTATTTAGATAGATGGCACTTCATAGCAAAATTTAATTTGGTCTTTTGTGCAAACTGGCCGAATAAAAAAATAGCCTGTCGAAACAGGCTATTTTAATAAAAGATAAATAAAGTTAAATCTTAGGATTTTTTCTGCAGGTTGGCATAATCGAGTAACACATTTGCCGCTTCAATCACAAAAGCTTCTTCTTCAGGCAAAGCCGGACGTTCTTTGGCCTTCATCTTGGCACGCGTTTCAATCAAGGCATCCATCGAAGCCTGATAACTTTCCCAATTCGGATAAGGCTTAAGACCTGTAGCAATACGGCGGGCATTTTCTGCTTCCAGCGTTTTTTGCTCCATTGCAATCAGCTCGGCTTTACGCTGTTGCAAGTCCAGTACCTGACGCTTTTCTTCTTCAGCTTTCTTCATTACGGCTTTACGCTGTTCCAAATACTTGAACTGAGAATCAAGTGAAACCCGTTGCTGAGAAAGTTTAGCCAGTTCAGGGACATATTTCTGTACTGCGCCTTCACGTTTAAATGGCGCAGTTGGAATGGTATCCCACTGCAAGGCATTTTTGGCCTTACGCTCACCGAACTCTTCGTTATAAATATCAACCAGTTTAATGTCCGGAATGACCCCTTTATTTTGGGTACTGCCACCGGTCACACGGTAGAATTTACGCTGGGTCAGTGTCGCCTGTCCATGTGCCAAGCTATCCAGTTGTACCTGTGCCGTACCTTTACCTGTGGTGGTACTGCCAATCACAATCCCGCGCTCATAATCCTGAATCGCAGCAGAGTAAATTTCACTGGCTGAAGCAGATGCCAGATTGACCATCACTGCCAGTGGACCTGCATAGGTTTGTGCGCCGCCATCATCATCTTCAAAGACGCTAACGTTGCCATTCCCATCACGGATCTGTACCACTGGACCAGACTTGATCACCTGTCCGAGCATACGTGCCACTTCCTCCAGTGAACCGCCCGGGTTATTGCGCAAATCGACAATAATCCCGGCAACATTCTTCGCTGCCAGCTCTTTCAAGGCCTTGTTAGTATCTTCAGAGACCGAGCGATAATCCGTACCCGCACGGCGTGCACGATAGTTCAGATAGAACGACGGAATTTCGATCACACCATATTGATATTTTTTACCGTCACGTTGAATCTCAACTACACGTGTACGTACACCTGCATCTTCTTCCTGGATCACATCACGGGTAATGGTCACATTACGTGCCTGTCCCATAGGGGCGCCTGCACCGAGTAAGCGCAAAGTGACTTTGGTGCCACGCTTGCCGCGAATCAAACCGACAATTTCATTACTTGGCCAGCCAATAACATCGACCATCTGCTCGCCATCTTGAGCTACACCAATGATACGGTCACCTGATTTGACCTGGCCTGACTTACTGGCCGGACCACCTTCGACAATGGTTTCAATCTTGGTGTAATCTTCATTGCCGCGTTCCGGACGAATCGACACACCAATCCCTTCTAACTGCAAAGTCGTCTGACGATTCAGTTCCATCGCATCCACAGGTGGGAAGTAATTACTGTGCGGATCATAAGTCAGCATCATCGCGTTCAGTGTCTTGTCGAGCACATCATCGCTCTTGATGCGACTGAGGCGTTCGAGCTGACGGGTGTAACGCTTAGTCAAGGTTTGCGCAGGCGTCAGATCTTCAGGACCTGTGAGATCTTGTCCATTGGCCAGTTCCGGATTGGCTTTCAGGGCTTTCTGCTTGGCCTGTTCTTCCTCTTTGCTGATAGTCAGATTGATCAGCTGAGACACCAACATTTTTGACCAGTGCGCGCGCTGTTCAGCTTCTGTTTTAAAGAACGGTGCTTTTTCACGATCTGTTTCGATATAAACATTCGGCTGGTTCAGATTCTGCGGTTTTTTCAGCTCATTCAACATATACGTATAGAACTGGGTCAGACGCTGACGATATTGTTCATGTATTTCATAAGGACCCGACAAATTGCCGGCTTTCAGATTGGCACCAAAACTGGCACCATAACGTTTCTTGTAGTTTTCAACTTCTGGAGCCAGAAATAGACTATGTTCCGGATCAAGACTATCGATATAGAAATCAAAAATGCGCTGTGATGTCTGAGCATCCAGACGCATATTCAAATAGTGCTGACGGTCCACCAGGGTTGCCAGCTGGCGTGATACCAGTGCCTGTTCTTGAGATGGCTGAATCGCCTTGCTGAGCACTTCTGTACTATTGGCCGCAATCGCATCATTCACTACATGGGTAAAAAAGAATCCACCTGTCGCAATCGCAACGGCGCAAGCTATCGTTTGAAATTTCATAAATAATTCGTACTTCCTTGGCCTAGAGACCAATGTGACCGTGTTGCTTTTCGACCAGAATTTAAAGTATTCAGCATCTTAAACAACTTAATATGTTTATGTCGTGTAGTTTTATCATATTCTGTGCTGACAAAGTGTAGCAAATCATTGCAGAAATCAGGTATTGTTTCCCCGAAAAATTCTAAAATGGAATCCGCATATGATTGGCGCATTGATGCTCGACATCGCAGGCACCACCCTGACTCAAGAAGATATTGAACTATTAAGTGCGCCGCAAGTCGGTGGAGTCATTTTATTTGGTCGCAATATCGAATCTCCAGCTCAAGTCCGTGCCTTAACTGATCATATGCGTCAGGTTCGCCCGGATATTTTAATTGCGGTCGATCAGGAAGGTGGTCGTGTCCAACGTCTAAGACAAGGTTTTACCCTACTGCCTGCCATGGGAAAATTTGGCGAACTTTATACGAGTGATTCACTGCGTGCTCTGGAACTGGCTGAAAAATGCGGCTGGCTGATGGCGACTGAAGTACTGGCTGTCGGGATTGATTTCAGCTTTGCACCAGTATTGGACTTGAATGGTATCAGTGATGTGATCGGCGATCGCAGTTTCGCACAAAATATTCAGGATATTATTCCGCTGGCTGGCGCATTTCTGCACGGCATGAAACGTGCCGGCATGGCTTCAACCGGAAAACATTTCCCGGGTCATGGCTCGGTCAAAGCAGATTCGCATGTTGCTGCAGCAATTGATACGCGCTCCTATGCAGAGATCCAGCAAAAAGACATGCAGACCTTTATCCAGTTACAACCACAGCTGGATGCTTTAATGCCGGCTCATGTCATCTATAGTCAGGTGGATCCCAATCCAGCCGGATTCTCGGAATTCTGGATTCAGAAAGTTTTGCGTCAAGAGCTCGGCTTTGACGGCGTCCTGTTCTCGGATGATTTAAGCATGCAGGCTGCCTGTGTTGCAGGCGATGCCGATGCACGAATTCAGGCCGCCCTTAAAGCCGGTTGTGACATGGGTCTGGTCTGCAATGACCGCGCAGCACAATGCATTGCACTGGAAGGGATTGTTGATCTGCCCCTCCCGAACCAGCAACGTCTGGAACGCATGCGCGGCAACATCCCAAACATCCAGATTGGTGCAGAGCTTGATCTGGGAGAAGCATGGCGCAATATCCGTGACGAAATACTGGCGTTCAAACAGCAGATGAGCTAAAGCTTTTTTAATCCAGTCAACACAAAAAAGGAACACGACAAAGTGTTCCTTTTTAATTATAGTAATGAAAAGGTTACACTATTATGTAATTAACTTAAAAATAAAAATAAGGTAAGAACGATATGACAGAAACACTTTCACAACATCGCCATATTTCATTTACTGCGCACTATACCGGCTATATCTGGTATCAAATGGGGATCTCGCATCCAGCCTTTGCGACCACTAAAGGTAAAATTCTGGCCAAACTGCTTCACCCACTTGAGTCCTGGGCAGAGCGGTATGTCGGCGGTAGTATGCGTACGACGCTTAAGCAGCGCCATCAGATGATTGATGAGCATTTGTGTCAACTGCTTGAGCAATATCCACAGCTTCAGGTTCTTGAAATTGCCTGTGGACTATCTCCACGTAGCTGGAATTTCAGACAGAAATTTCCAGAAATTAATTATCGTGAACTGGATCTTCCCGATATGGCCAAGATCAAGACTCAGGCGTTGCAGCAAATCGATCAGCATGCCCCTGAAGTACTGACTGCCGATATTTTTAGTGAAGAGTTGGACTGTATTTTTCAGATGTTTGACCGCAACCAGCCCTTAGTGGTCATTAGCGAAGGACTGATTAATTATTTTGATCAGCAGATGTTACGCATTCTGATGCAGGGTATTACAGAAAATGCGCAGTATTTCCCGGCAGTTCACTATTTCAGCGATATTTATCCTGAACCGGTGAAAAATAAACTGGCGAACTTTATCTGGAGCAGTAGCCGTCTGCTTAAATTCATGTCTCGAAGTGCGTTTACCTTTCATTTTAAATCCCCCCAAGAACTGCAGCACTTTTTTCAAGATGCAGGATTTGACCAGGTTGAGGTACAACAACCTCAACGTTATTTTGCCGAGCCAGGCCAGCAAAATCCACGACCAGAACAGGATGAACATTTAGGTGATCTGGTCTGGATGATTCATGCAGTGAAAAAAAACAGCGTTTAAGTACGCTGTTTTTTTAAAGATGATGTTTTTAAATTACTGCATCCAATACTTCTGCCTGTAACAGCATTTTTTGTACTTGTATAAATTGCAATAAACGTTCTGCAACCTCAAAGCTGCCATGTTTGAATAAGGCACGCAGCTGTGTGTCATCCTGTTCAAAGAGCAGGCATTCAATCTGAAATTTCCCAGCTTCATCTTCAAGATGCAAAGCCAGATCACGTGGATAAGCTATTGCCTGAGCTGCCTGTTTTGAGTCTAGTTCCAGCAATACTCCAAAAAAATTCATGTTCACTATCTCTGCTTTTAAAATGAGATCAGAATGACGATGACTTAAATAGCGCTGTGGATCTTGTACCTGAATCCGTTCTTCACCGCGACGTTCAATTTGCTGTATCTGTTCGCGCGTGAACGGAATAATGCCGTCTAGTTGATCAACAGCTTCATCACGTAAAAAAGTTGCAAATAAATGCATGGTTTCTTTACGACGTTGCAGCTGAGGTACATGGTCAGCACCTGCAATTTGCACATACTGCATATCCGGGCATTGCAGGGCAAAATCGGCATTTTCATGTGGCAAAGTAAAACTGTCATATTGGCCACATGCTACCAGTACTTTGCACTGTGGAATTGGTACATTGGTCAGACGCAATAAACGGTTGCAATTGATCTCATAGCGGTTCTGTTCGGTCGCTGTAAATTCCGCCATCTGTTTAAAGAACAGGCGCTTTGCAGTCGGTGACATCCGGGTTTCGGCCAAACGTGCATGATTGACCAGATATAAAATGACAGCCTGACCAAATTCATCCATACGCTGTTCTTTCATCAAATGTAAGGATTCTTCCAGCAGCATACGCCAGCTTTTACGGGTTTTCTGCATTACGCCCATCAGGATCATCCGGTCTACCAGTTCAGGACGTTGATCTGCCAGACAGGAGGCCACCACTGACCCCAAGGACATGCCTAGAATTGCCACTTGCGGTAGCTGCATCTGCTCCAGCCATCGTCCCAGCATCGCAGCAAGATCTTCGAGCTCCAGTGTTCCTGCAGACAGACCTGTGTCGACATTATTAATCTGCTGGTTCGCTCCCATGGAGGGCAGGTCAATCAGAATGATGGGGCCTGCATCAAAAAGCTGTTCTACACAATATTTGTAGGAATTAAAATTCTGAAAAGCTCCGCCAATAATCACCATGGGTCTTAAATGCAGAGTATCTGGACGGGCAATCGCCATATATTCAATTTTCCAGCCATTCATCCAGGTGGTACGTGGCGGCTGCTTAAAACTGTGCTTATCATAAAGATCAAAAAAGCCCTTATGGCTAGGTTGTTCCAATACTTGGGCATCCATATGAATGATGGAATTCATATTCCTTTTCCTCCGTCCTTGCCTTATTTTTATTGTGCAAGTCATGATGAACAGTCTTATATTTCAGGCGCATTCCGGTGTGCCTGAACACGCATCCTGCTCTTTAATAGTTATAAATGACTTCAATGTCGCGTGTTTCATTCTATACAGAGCTGCTTTTCACAAGCAACCGCTTGATTGACCACTTATCTGCTTTTAAACAGAAAAAAATTTCAAAATGTTTAGAAGTCTGCGAAAACAGATGATTTTTAACAGATGGGCTTCATTGTGCAGCAGCAGACTGTTAATATCGAAATGAAATTTCTAAGTGATCAAACCGCTATGCAAGAGTCTATTGAACAATATATGCAAACGGTAGGACAGCAGGCACGCCAAGCGTCTCGCATTTTGGCTCGTGCGTCTACCCAAACCAAAAACGATGCATTATCTGCTATTTATACGGCTTTAGAAAATAGCCAAGCTGCTATTTTGGCTGCTAACCAGAAAGATATGACCAAGGCACATAACAACAATCTGGATACAGCCCTGCTTGATCGCTTAGAACTGAACCCCGCACGCTTCGAAGGAATGTTACAAGGCCTCGAAGATGTCATTGGCCTGAAAGATCCGATTGGTGAAATTACGGATATGGCCTATCGCCCCTCCGGGATTCAGCTGGGCAAGATGCGTGTACCTTTAGGTGTGGTGGGCATGATCTATGAATCACGTCCTAACGTCACGCTGGAGGCCGCATCACTTGCGCTGAAATCAGGAAATGCCATTATTCTACGTGGTGGCTCGGAAGCACTGGAATCGAATCAGGCAATTGCAGCCGCAATTCAACACGGGCTGAAAGTGGCAGGCTTGCCCGAAGCTGCCGTACAGGTCGTAAATACAACTGACCGTGCTGCCGTAGGCCAATTGATTACCATGACTGAATATGTAGATGTGATCGTGCCCCGTGGCGGCAAGAGCCTGATCGAGCGCATTACTGAAGAAGCACGTGTACCGGTCATTAAACATCTGGATGGCAACTGTCATGTCTATGTGGAAGCACAAGCGGACTTGTTAAAAGCATTGCCAATTGCTTTCAATGCCAAAACCCATCGCTATGGCGTATGTAATGCCATGGAAACCCTGCTGGTCGATGAAAAAGTTGCTGAAGAGTTCTTGCCACGTATTGCAGAACTGTATCAAGAGAAAAAAGTAGAGCTACGTGGTTGTAAACAAACTCAGCGTATCCTCGGTGATGCAGTAATTGCTGCCACTGAAGAAGACTGGTATACCGAATATCTTGGACCGATTCTGGCCATCAAGATTGTATCGGGTGTCGAGGAAGCCATTGAACATATCAACACATATGGCTCGCACCATACTGACTCTATCATTACTGAGAACTACAGTATTGCCCGTGAATTTTTAGCAGCTGTAGATTCCAGCTCGGTCATGATCAATGCATCTACCCGTTTTGCTGATGGTTTTGAATATGGTCTTGGTGCAGAAATCGGCATTTCGACCGACAAGATCCATGCTCGCGGTCCAGTTGGTCTTGAAGGCCTGACTTCCCAGAAATGGATCGTCTTTGGTGATGGTCAGATTCGCCAGTAAGTCTTTAGATCGCTCATTTAAAACAGCCTCATGTGTGAGGCTGTTTTTTTATGCACAGAAAAATCGACACTGAAACAGAGGGATCAGAACCTTCCGGTCATTTTATTGATGAATCTCTTTATAAAATTGTATGCAAGAACAAAATTTGCAATTTCAGACGCTAAACTAGAAAATCAATCTGTTGCAAAATAAACGTTAAGCAGGATTTAACATTTTTATTGATCGTATTTTCAGCATCATTTTATTTATAAATGAAAACTATGAACTGATAAATTTTAGTTATTATTATTAACTTGGTCGATAATGCTTAAGTCTAATCTGCTAAAGTCTATCTAGGACAGAAAAAAAACAAATGTTAAAAGATAGGTATTGATCAATATTGCAGCTTCATGGTTTGCAATTGGATCAAGCAAATGGACGAGAATTTTAATTAAAAATTGGGTAATCAATCGTGTCTAAATCAGTATTAGTTATTAATTGTGGCTCTTCTTCAATCAAGTTCGCATTACTTCTTGAGGAGCAGAATTTCCGTATTCATGGTTTAGCTGAAAACTTAGGCACAGAGAATGCTCGTATTAAAGGCGTGACTGTCGGCAATGAGCCGGTGGATATCCACATTCCATTTGCTGACCATAAAAAGGCACTTGAAGTGGGTCTGGAACGTCTGGCCAACTACCGTCCGGACGCGATCGGTCACCGTGTGGTACATGGCGGCAGCCTGACCAAGGCCGAACTGATCAATGACGAAATTATTGAAAAAATCCGTGAAGCAACGCCGCTTGCGCCGTTACACAATCCGGCACACCTGATTGGCATTGAAGCCACCAAACGCTTATTCCCGGAATTACCACAGGTTGCAGTATTTGATACTGCCTTCCACCAAACCATGCCAGCGCATGCTTATCGTTATGCCCTGCCGAAATTTTTATATACTGCTCATGGTGTACGTCGCTATGGTTTCCACGGAACCAGCCATGCCTATGTTTCAGACCGTGGTTCTGAACTGGCAGGCAGCTTCAAGCAAGGGGGCTGGTTAACCGCGCATCTTGGCAATGGTAGCTCGACCTGTGCCGTTTGGAATGGGCAAAGTGTAGATACCTCTATGGGTTTAACCCCACTTGAAGGCATTGTCATGGGCACACGCAGTGGCGATGTCGACCCAAGCCTGCATAGCTTCCTGGCGAAAAATCTGGGTTGGGACATTTATAAAATTGACAAGATGCTGAATAGCCAAAGTGGTCTTTTGGGTCTGTCTGATCTGTCCAATGACATGCGCACCCTGATTGAAGCATCAGAGCAAGGCAATGAAGATGCCAGCCTGGCGATTGAAGTATTCTGCTATCGCCTGGCTAAATCCCTGGCAGCATTGAGCTGTGGTCTGCCACGCATCGATGGTCTGTTCTTTACGGGTGGCATTGGCGAAAACTCGGCGTATATCCGTGAAAAGACCATGAATTACCTGCCTCATTTTGGTTTCAATCTGGATAAGAATGCCAATAATGAACTGAAACGCGGTACCGAAGGCCGGATCGACTCAGGTACAGGCCCACAAATCTGGGTGGTACCAACCGATGAAGAAGGCCGCATTGCCCAGGAAGTTCAGAGTGTTATAGAACTCGAAATCGAGCAACATACTGCAAAAAAGTCTAAAGTTGAGGCAACGCCTGCATAAGCAGGCCCGGCCACTTTTTAACTGATTTCTATTATTTTGCGACTGATATAACTTATGAAAACAATTTTATTGGTACCCACCGGGGAAGGCGTAGGCCTAACTTCTGCCTGTTTGGGCCTGATTTATGCACTGGAATGCCAAGGGGTAAAAGCTGGCTTCCTCAAACCTTTTGCTCAGGAATTGAATGAAATCGAAGACCGCACCACGGCTTTGTATCGTCATATTTCTCAGAGTGAAACTGTTGAACCCATCCGTTATAGCAAAGTCTTGCAGCAGATCAATCTGGGGGAACAGGATGAACTGCTTGAAGAAGCGGTACGTCTGCATCGTCAAATTGCCAAACAGCATGACCTGATTATTGTCGAAGGTTTGCTGCCAAATACTCAGGACAGTTTTGCCGACGATCTGAATGCTGCATTGGCACAGGCCCTCGATGCCAAAGTGATTGTGGTCAGCAATGCCAACATTCTCAAGCCAAGCCAAACCGCAGATAAAATTGAACATCAGCTTCGTAACTTTGGTGGTGCCAGCTCTACCCGTCTGGCAGGTATCATGTTGATGCGTACCAAGGGCTTGCCTGAAGAATCTGCACAGATTCCTGTCACGCTGAATCCGGATTTACGCCTCAAGGCTGAAACTGCAGAATTTATTAAAGCCATTCAGCAGACTCATCCGCATATTGGTTCTGAAAAATTACCAGTGATTGGCTTGGTGCCTTTCAGTAAAACCTTGAGTGTACCGCGTATGTCTGATCTTGCTGCATATATTTCTGGTTACTGGATTAATGAAGGCGAAGCCAAGCAGCGCCGTGTACAAAATAGCAGCCTGATTTCAGCCAATATCGAGCATGAACTGCATAAATTTGTAGCGGGTGAACTGATCATCAGTGCATCCGACCGCATTGATGTGTTACTGGCCAGCAGTCTGGCCAGCAGTAATGGGATTCCTTTGGCAGGTCTGGTGCTGACTGAGCATCATCAGCCAAATGATCATGTGCTGGAATTCTGCCAGACTGCCATCAAGCAAGGTTTACCGATTTTACATACACCACTCAACACATTTGAAACCGCACAAAAACTGGCAAATCTCAGCAATGAAATTCCGGTAGATGATACTGAACGTGCGGATCAGGTCACGCGTTTTGTTTCAAGCCATATCAATCCGGAATGGCTGAATCAAATGTTGAATGGTTCGTATAAGCCACGTCTGTCACCTTCTGCTTTCCGTCATGAACTGGTACAGAAGTCGATTGCCGCAAAAAAACGTATTGTACTGCCAGAAGGAGATGAACCGCGTACCGTACAGGCTGCCGCCATCTGTCAGGCGCGTGGTATTGCACAGTGTATTCTGCTGGCCAAGCCTGAAGCTGTACTAGAAGTAGCCAAAGCGCGCGGCATTGAATTGCCTGAAGATCTGGAAATTCTTGATCCGGATCTGGTGCGTGAAAACTACATCGACAAGATGGTCGAGCTGCGTAAAGGCAGGCTCAACGAACTGCAAGCCCGTGAACAACTGCAAGATACGGTAGTACTTGGCACCATGATGCTGGCGCTGGATCAGGTTGACGGTTTGGTGTCGGGCGCAGTACATACCACCGCAAATACGGTGCGCCCTGCCTTCCAGCTGATCAAGACTGCTCCGGATTATTCACTGGTCTCTTCCGTATTCTTTATGCTATTGCCAGATGAAGTCTATGTGTATGGTGACTGTGCGATCAATCCGGATCCTGATGCAGAACAGCTCGCCGAAATTGCAATTCAGTCCGCCGATTCTGCCAAAGCCTTTGGTATTGACCCGCGTATAGCCATGATTTCCTATTCGACTGGAACTTCAGGTACCGGTGCAGATGTGGAAAAAGTCGCGGAAGCTACACGTATTGCCAAAGAGCGTCGTCCTGATCTGCTGATTGATGGGCCATTACAATATGATGCAGCATCGGTGGAAAGCGTGGGGCGCCAGAAAGCGCCTGATTCACAAGTGGCCGGACGTGCCAATGTGTTTATCTTCCCGGATCTGAACACCGGTAACACGACCTATAAAGCGGTACAACGTGCTGCCAATGTGGTCAGTGTTGGACCAATGCTGCAAGGTTTAAATAAACCTGTGAATGACTTGTCACGTGGTGCATTGGTCGATGACATCGTGTTTACCATTGCCTTAACTGCGATTCAGGCCGAGCAGCAAGAAGCTTAATACTTCTTGAATTTAAGTTTTCCAAACCACCTGGTTGAAAAATCAGGTGGTTTTTTTATTAATCATTTTATTTTTTTCTTATGACTGAGCAGATTTTCTATAATCTACACACGGATTATCTCGAAAATAAAAAATGTCGCCAAATATCATTAAACCTATACTTCAGTTAAATGGCGCTCGTATCTACTTAAGGCCTCTAAAAGTTGAAGATGCCCCCATTTTCCTGGAGGCTACGCAAGTCGATGAGATTCGTCATATGACAGGCTTAAAGCGGAACTTTAACCTGGCTGAAATTGAAGCCCATATTCGACGCTGCCTTGATCATCCGCTCCGTTATGATTTTGCCATTTGTCTGCAGGCTGATCACCGTATGATTGGGGAATTATCTGTCTTAGAGATTGATCCTGAAAACCTAACAGCAGAATTTCGCATTGCGCTCTCTCAAATCAGGTTCACTAGCCAAGGTTATGGCAGTGAAGCCATCGAGCTCATCAAAACGTGGGCCTTTAAGCAATTAAGATTAAAAACACTATCTTTACAAGTGTTTGGACATAATCCACGCGGGATTCGTGCCTATGAAAAATGCGGTTTCCAAGTGATGGAAGTTAAAAAAGAGGCTTTTGAATACCAAGATAAATATTCAGATGAAATCATGATGCAGGCACGAAATCCCTTATATGAATAAAATAAATGCCGTAAAAAGCTTTGTTACACATAATAAATGCCAGCCTATCAGGCTGGCATTTAACACTTTAACCGATCAATTCTGTCGGCCTAAACTTATAGCTGGTTTTTACTTTTTCGCCTAAACCAGCATCAATCAGACATCAAACACTTTTACACGGTGGTCCACTGCTGACGCACTTCTTCTGCTGTTTTATTTAAAACTACACTTCCATCTTTGATTTCACTTACCCAACTTAATGGAATTAAATGATGTTCATTATTTTCATCATCACTTCTCGTTAATTTAATTGAATTCTGACCTTCCAGATGATCCACCTTCCCGACTTGAGTACCACATGAAGCAATGACTGAAGCATGTTCTTTAATATCACTTGCATTAAAATTGTTCATTCTACTTGCCTGTTTCTAGAAGTTGAGAAAAACAGTCTAAGCAATAAAAAACGCTGCATGTGTAAGGGTTTTCAGGCTTTGGGTTTTTCTGGGTTAATAATGTAATTCTATAAAATGTGTGAGTTACCTGAGTATTGTGACAAGGGGAAGATGTTTGAAATATTGTTTTTTATTAATATTATTTGAAGATTTGAAGATTTGAAGATTTGAAGATTTGAAGATTTGAAGATTTGAAGATTTGAAGATTTGAAGATTTGAAGATAGCGTAATCCAATAAAACCTTAAAATAGGAGAAAGAAGATAAGCTTAGGCTTGCTCTTCTTTCTGACCATACATCCAAGTTGCAGCGATATATACACAAAAACCAGCTGCCATCAAAATACCTGTAACCATTGTTAGGATCTCCTTTATTTGATAGCTGCATTATGTAAAAGTTTTATGACATTTAGATGACAATCAGGATTTTTTATATTTTTAAATATTAAATAAAAATCAATAACTTAAATTTTTATAAGCTTTATTGAGGTGAAATACAAGCTGAAATATGACAATAAATATGTCACGAACTTGTCTTTTTTAACTATGCTAGTGACCAGAACAAGACGATAAATTGCTTAAACTATAAACTTTTGGCCAATGTCCCTGTAAAACACCCACAACTGGATTTATTTATCTTATAATTTAGCCCGCTAGCTAACAGCCCGCTCAAGAGATATTTGTATGACCACTATTATCAAGCAAGATGACTTGATCACATCGGTTAAAGATGCGCTTCAGTTCATTTCTTACTATCATCCACAAGACTTCATCCAAGCGATGAGCCGTGCGTACGACCGTGAAGAGAACAAAGCTGCGAAAGATGCAATCGCGCAAATCTTGATTAACTCACGCATGTGTGCAGAAGGCCATCGCCCTATCTGCCAGGATACTGGTATCGTCAACGTATTTGTTGAAGTGGGCATGGACGTTAAATTTGATTTAACCATGAGCTTGGACGATGCAATCAATGAAGGTGTGCGTCAAGGTTACCTTGAAAACTCGAACGTACTTCGTGCATCTGTACTGGCCGACCCTGCTTTTGGCCGTAAAAACACCAAAGACAACACCCCTGCCGTGATTTACCACAAGCTTGTGCCTGGTAATAAAGTAGATATCACTGTTGCAGCCAAAGGTGGCGGTTCAGAAAACAAATCTAAACTGGCAATGTTGAACCCGTCTGATTCAATCGTAGACTGGGTACTGAAAACTGTTCCAACCATGGGTGCAGGCTGGTGTCCACCAGGTATGCTGGGGATCGGGATCGGTGGTACTGCTGAAAAAGCCATGATGCTTGCCAAAGAAGCATTGATGGAAAAGATCAACATGGACGAATTGCTCCGTCGTGGTCCACAAAGCAAAATGGAAGAGCTTCGTATCGAAATCTTCGAAAAAGTAAATGCTTTGGGTATTGGTGCACAAGGCCTTGGCGGTTTAACCACTGTACTTGATATTAAAATCAAAGATTATCCATGTCATGCTGCAGGTAAACCAGTCGGTATGATCCCGAACTGTGCTGCGACTCGTCATGCACACTTCACATTAGATGGTTCTGGTGTTGCACATATTCAGGCACCAAAACTTGAAGACTACCCTTCTGTGACTTGGGATTCTTCAACGTCTAAACGTGTTGACCTGGACAACATCACGCAAGAAGAAATGAACTCCTGGAAACCAGGTGATACGCTGCTTCTAAACGGTACCATCTATACTGGCCGTGATGCTGCGCACAAACGTATGGTGGACATGCTGAACAATGGTGAAGAACTTCCTGTTGATCTGAAAGGCAAGTTCATCTACTACGTAGGTCCAGTCGATCCAGTTGGTGATGAAGTCGTTGGTCCTGCAGGTCCTACCACTGCAACGCGTATGGACAAATTCACACGTCAAGTTCTTGAAGCGACCGGCATGTTTGGCATGATCGGTAAAGCGGATCGTGGTCCTGCTGCCGTTGAAGCAATCAAAGACAACAAAGCGACTTACTTAATGGCTGTAGGTGGCGCTGCGTACCTCGTGTCTAAAGCGATCCGTGAAGCTGAAGTGGTTGCCTTTGCTGACCTGGGTATGGAAGCGATCTACAAGTTTGTTGTGAAAGATATGCCTGTATCTGTAGCAGTTGACGTAAATGGTACATCTGTACACGCGACTGCTCCAAAAATCTGGCAAGCGAAAATTGGCAAAATTCCAGTAGTTGACGCTGCTGCGGGTTAATTTAAGCTATATAAAAAAGCACCCATTTAGGGTGCTTTTTTATTATCTTTCCTCAAAGAACTATCAAAATTACCAAGTCCGCGGATCCCACAGTTTAAAAGGCGTGGTCAATTGCACGTCTAGGCTTGGATCATAAGCAGTCGGTTTAATCTTCTGGGCTTTTTTGCGGATTTTTCCTGTTTGCTGATCCTGTGCAAAAAAGTTAAAACTGTCTGACTTTAACTGGGTAAAAGCAATTTCATTTAAACCCACATTATTCGGCATTAGCATCAGAGGTCCCGGAACACTACGACGGGTGCTTAGATTTTCTTCATCATACTTAATAAAATAGGATTGACCCGCTTCTACGGTAAAGTCCAGATATTTAGGTTTCTGGAAGTGCAAAGCACCTAAAGGACGGCTGGTACTCAAGCGATAAGTGCCTGCAGGTAACTCAATCCAGTAATGATGATTATGCAATAAACTCGGAATACGATGCTGATTGATAAATAGGCTGGCAGCGACAATTTCCTGACGGTTCCATTTGGAATCCGGGCGGTATAAATAAACAATTGCTGCATCCTCATGCTGAGGTTTAACTGCCTGAAAATGATTGCCCTGTTTCTGGTTGACCCAGCCGCCAATTGTAAACATCCCCACCCGATGCTGTTCGACGAAGCCTGGTTTTTTTTCAAGATCAATATTTTTTAAAGTGCTGAGTGGCTGTGTAGGCTCAACTACGGCTTTTTTACCGTGACAACCCATCAGCGCCAAACTGCCGATGAGCACCATTGCGACTCCACGCATGCTTATCCCTCACTGCGTCTTTATTCTTGTATGCAAGTGCTTTGCGATATATTTTTATAGCTTTCGGCGTCCACGCCTAGATGTTGAGATTAGCATCTGCTTTTATCTTTTGGAAATAAAAAACGTGCGAAAACACGGGGTTTTCGCACGTTTCTGACGAATAGCAATCAAGCAGATTTGCTATTCACCACCTTTAAATCAACTTTTGCCGCTGTTTCTGGCTCGTCATGTGGTTGACGTTCAGCACGAAATTCTGGTGCAGCTTCACCATTAATGACAGCTTCATTCACCACCACGGTGCCTACATCGCTACGACTCGGCAGGTCATACATGGTTTCTAGCAATGAATTTTCCAGAATAGAACGCAGGCCACGCGCACCAGTATTACGTTCCAGTGCTTTTTTCGCAACGGCACGTAGTGCTGAATCTTCAAAGACCAAGTCCACATTTTCCATCTCAAACAAATGTTTATATTGACGAGTTAATGCATTCTTCGGCTCAGTCAGAATCTGCATTAAAGCTTCTTCATCGAGCTCATCCAAAGTCGCAATCACGGGTAAACGACCAATGAATTCTGGAATCAGACCAAATTTCACTAAGTCAGTCGCTTCGACCTGACGGAACAATTCAGACAACTTTTTGCTTTCGTCTTTATTACGGACTTCTGCAGTAAAGCCAATACCACCTTTCTCCTGACGCTGCTGTACGATTTTCTCAAGACCTGAGAATGCACCGCCACAGATGAACAGGATATTCGAGGTATCAATCTGAATAAATTCCTGCTGCGGATGCTTACGACCACCTTGTGGTGGAATTGAAGCAACCGTACCTTCGATCATTTTCAGCAAGGCTTGCTGTACGCCTTCACCTGATACATCACGAGTAATGGATGGGTTTTCAGATTTACGGGTAATCTTGTCGATTTCATCGATATAGATAATACCCTTTTGCGCTTTTTCGACATCGTAATCAGCTTTTTGCAAAAGCTTTTGTACAATGTTTTCTACATCTTCACCCACATACCCCGCTTCGGTCAGTGTGGTTGCATCTGCCATGGCAAATGGAACATCGAGAAGACGGGCAAGTGTTTGGGCCAGCAAGGTTTTACCTGAACCAGTCGGTCCGACCAGCAGGATATTACTTTTAGCAATTTCAACAGAATCATCTGCTTTCTTACCATTAGTCTGCACTTTCAGACGTTTGTAATGGTTATATACCGCAACAGATAAAGTTTTCTTCGCTACGTCCTGACCAATCACATATTGATCCAGCGCCGCACGGATTTCATGCGGTTTCGGCAAAGGACGGTTCGCCCAGTCATTGGTTTCCACCTGCTGACTGGTTTGAACCAAATCTAAGCATACGTCCACACATTCATTACAAATGTATGCGTCCTCGCCTGCAATCAGCTTTCCGACTTCAGACTGCGTTTTACCGCAAAATGAACAATGCTTTTGTCCTTGAGGATGTTCGGACATATTTACTCCAATATCTCAATCTCTAAAACTTATGGACGTTTCGTTAGAACTTCATCCACAAGACCGTATTCTTTCGCTTGCTGAGCAGTCATGAAGTTGTCACGGTCTGTATCGCGTGCCACTTTTTCATAGTCCTGACCGCTATGTTCAGCCATTAAACGGTTTAAACGTTCTTTAATGAACAGAATTTCACGTGCGTGAATTTCAATATCTGATGCCTGGCCTTTGAAACCACCCAAAGGCTGGTGAATCATGACACGGGCATTTTCCAGGCAATAACGCTTGCCTTTGGTCCCTGCATTCAACAGGAATGCCCCCATTGAGGCTGCCTGACCCATACAATAGGTCACGACATCCGGTTTAATAAACTGCATGGTATCGTAGATTGCCATGCCAGCTGTCACCGAGCCACCCGGTGAATTGATATATAAATGAATATCTTTATCTGGGTTTTCAGCTTCCAAAAACAACATTTGCGCAACGATCAGGTTGGCCATATTGTCTTCAACTTCACCTGTTAAAAAAATTACCCGCTCACGTAAAAGGCGTGAATAAATATCAAAAGAACGCTCACCACGAGAGGATTGTTCTACCACCATTGGCACTAAAGCGTTTTCAATCGTTGGAACATACATAGGTTTATTTATTCCTAAATTTTTGTGACTTAATCCATAATTACAATATGAGGGATAATCAATGAAATTGCAAAATAATCGCCAATAAATCTCTCATATTTTTTGCATTAGTTTTGTGAAAAACAGATATATCAATAATATGAAAAAAGGCGCACGAAGCGCCTTTTTATGGAAAGCTAAAATTAGCCTTGTTGACGAGCCTGTTGCTCTTTCAATAAGTCTTCATAGCTTACAGTTACATCAGTCACTTTCGCAGAGTTCAGAATGTAGTCAACCACTTGATCTTCAAGTACTACAGCTTCAATTTGAGCACGTTGCTGCTTGTCATTCTTGAAGTATTCGATCACTTCATTTGGATCTTCATAAGAAGAAGCCATGTCTTCGATATAAGATTCAACACGGGCTTGGTCTACTTCGATTTTCGCATCAGCAAGTACTTTGCTTACTAGCACGCCAAGTTTCACAGATTTTTCAGCCTGTTCTTTGAACAGATCATCTGGAAGCATGCTTGAATCAAATGCTTTCGCGCCTTGAGCACCAAACTGTTGAGTGAACTGCTGGATCATTTGTTGACGTTGACGGTCAATTTCCTGAGCAAGCATGGCAGCTGGAAGTTCAACTTCGTTTGCAGCAACCAGTGCATCAAAAGTTGCGCCTTTAACCTGGTTGCGCAGGCCGTTTTTCACTTCACGTTCCATGTTTTTACGAACGTCAGCTTTCAACTTCTCAACGCCTTCTTCTTCAGATACACCGAAGATTTTCAGAAATTCAGCATCAATTTCTGGAAGTTTTTGTTTTTCAACAAGCTTCACAGTAATTTTGAATTGAGCCTGTTTACCAGCCAGGTTTTCAGCTTGATAGTCTTCAGGGAAAGTAACATCAATCACTTTCTCTTCGCCTTTCTTCATACCGATGATGCCATCTTCGAAGCCAGGAATCATGCGACCAGAACCTAGAACAAGTTTGAAGTCTTCTGCAGAACCGCCTTCAAATTTTTCGCCGTCGATTGAACCTTCGAAGTCAAAAGTCACTTGCATGTCTTTTTTCGCCATGCCTTTGGTTTCAGCCCAAGAAGCGCGTTGTTTTTGAAGATTTTCAATCATCTTCTCAACATCTTTGTCATTCACTTCTGAAGCTTTGCGTTCAACTTCCAGGCCTTCGAATTTCACGTCAACTTCTGGATAAACTTCAACGGTCGCTTCATAAACTAAAGCGTCGTCTTTCATTTCAGTTTTTTCAATGTTCGGCATGCCTACAGCATTGATTTTTTCTTGCTGGATCGCTTCGAAAACTGTATCACGAATGATGTCGTTGACAACTTCTTGGTAGATACCAGCGCCGTATTCACGACGAACGACGTTTACAGGCACTTTACCTGGACGGAAGCCGTTGATCTTCGCAGTTTTAGCAGTGCGTTTTAAACGAGCTTCAAATTGCTCATTAATACGGCTCGTCGGTACAGAAACATTTAAACGACGGGCAACGCCCGAAACCGCTTCAGAAGTTACTTGCATGGCTTCCTCTATATATTTGGTAATAACAGGTTTATAAAAATGTGCCACATTATATGACAACATTTAAGGATATACAAAAAATACGCGCGAGTTCCAGCTTTTAAGTCTTTTTTATTCGAATTGCTACCCTTTCAGATATTCAGTCAACCCCACTTAAATGCAGAAAATGTATATTTTTATTGCAAATGATAAGTACTATCATTAATATCCAGTTTCTTATTTGAGCAACAATACTAATTTATTCTTCGGTTCGGGAATTTGGTCATGCATAGTTTTAGTCTTCGTCCGCTTACATTGGCAATTTTTGGGGTCACAGCAACATCTGCTTTTGCAGAGACAAATAGCCCCTCCAACATCCCAACTACCACCTTGTCTACCATTGTAGTTTCTGCATCGGGGTTTGAACAACAATTAAAAGATGCCCCTGCCTCAATTAGCGTGATCACTCAAGAAGATATTCAACGTAAGAATGCCACCAATATTGCTGACCTGTTGGTTGATGTCCCTGGAGTGGATGTGCGTAATGGCGTAGGTAAAACTGCAGGATTAAATGTCAGCATCCGCGGTATGAATGCTGATGATACGCTCATTTTGATTGATGGCCGTCGTCAAACCACATCAACTGATGTTACCCCAAATGGTTTTGGTGAAGCAGCGACAGGCTTTATGCCACCCCTTTCAGCCATTGAGCGTATTGAAGTGATTCGTGGGCCAATGTCGACACTATACGGTTCAGATGCGATGGGTGGTGTCATTAATATCATCACTAAAAAAGTATCAGATGAGTGGAATGGTAACGTTACTGTCAGTGGCAACGTTATGGAACATGGCGCTGAGGCGGATTCATGGAAAACCAGCTTCTTGGTGAATGGTCCATTAGTCAACGATGTGCTTGGCCTGCAGCTTCGCGGTAGTTATTATGACCGTGGTCAGTCTGACCGTGTCGAAGGCTCAACTGGCCGTGATCCACGTCCAACGACTGCTCACAATTATGATATTGGCGGTAAACTAACCTATAAAGTAGATGATCAAAACGCCTTATGGCTTGACTCATTCTATAGTCACCAAAACTATAAAAATGAAGACAATCGTTTAGGTACTTTAGATCTTCCTACAAAGGCAAGTGGCTATAAAGATAAGCTCATATTCGATCGTACCCAGTTTGCAATTGGACATGATGGGGACTATAGCTTTGGTCAATGGAATACTTATATCAGCCACTCAGAGACTGAAACTAAAGGTCGTACCTTACCAACAGAAATTTTTAAGAGAGCAGATCAAGTCAATAATCCTCTTATTGGCAGCGATCGTAAGCTTAAAAATACTGATCTTATTGCTGATACACATATTATTTCTACAATTGGTGCACATAAAGTTACAACTGGTGTGGAATATAAGAAACAAACAATTCAAGACAATATTGCTCAACATAAAACAGGTAAAAATGAGTTTGACAAAGATTCTTGGTCTATTTATGCCGAAGATGAATGGCGTCTTTTGGATAGTTTAAGCCTAACCTATGGTGGTCGTTTTGAAGATCACTCAGGTTTTGGCGGTCATTTTAGTCCACGTGCATATCTTGTCTGGAATACCAATGACATGCTGACCATCAAAGGTGGTGTCAGCACAGGCTATAAGGCACCCTCTGCTAAAGCTTTAGAAAATAGCTTGATTAATGTAAGTGGTCAGGGAGTAAATTACGTATTTGGTAATCCTGATTTAAAACCTGAAACATCGACCAACTATGAACTAGGTTTTAATTTACAACCAACAGATAATATCAATTTCACGACAACCGGTTTTTACAACCAGATTAAAGATGCGATTGTTTCAGAGAATCTTCCTGTATCAGCTGAATGCTTAATTGCAAGCTCGTGTTCAACCAGCATTAATGCCAATAAGGCCAAAGTTTATGGTGCGGAAGCAACTTTGCAATACAGCATTTTGCCTGAATGGGATATGAAAGCTGCCTACACCTATACCAGAAGTAAAATTACTGATGGGGAAAACGAAGGTACTTATTATAATAACCAACCACGTAATGCCTTTAACCTCACGTCAACATGGCATCTTGTGCCTGCTGTAGACCTATGGTTACAGTACGAATATAAATCTGATCGTCAACGCTTCCTGACTACGCCAACAGCACCTGCTTCAGGTTTAGGGTCAAGTAACTATGAGGAATATAAGCTCTTCGGTGACAAACTTGCTGGGTATAGCTTATTTAACCTCGGTGCAAGTTATATTGTCAGTGACCAGTTACGTCTAAATATGGCAGTAAACAACCTGCTGGACAAAGATTTTACCGAAGGTGCAAAATCTTATGAGTATAGTAATCCTTCTGAAAACGATCCAAACAGAGTTGGAACAGCAACAGGTTATAAATACTTAGACATTGGTTCTAGTACAACGGGTACTTACATTCCAGGCCGTAACTACTGGCTATCTGTTTCATACGACTTCTAATATTTAAGTGAAAGTTATTAAAACCCTGTCCTGGCAGGGTTTTTTGCTTACTCAGCGATTAATGCTTTCCAAATAACTGCTAAATAATGGACTCATTTCATCATCATTATTCTCAATAAAAAATTATAGATTATCTAATTTTATCAATATTTATTAAAAACATAATCTTATATGAAACTGTTATATCATTACATTTGAAATCTCATTTAACATTTTCCTGAAGATCATCAATTCCCATGATAAAAAGATAAAAATAAAAACAAGAATCATTATTATTCGCATACATTTTTAATATTCCGTTCTTAGGTTTAACATGACCTTCATTAAAACACGTAAAAAAATCGTTTCCTCTGCAATTGTTTCGTCTTTATCCATTGTCACTGCAAATGCGATGGCAGAAGAACAGGTGATCCAGTTAGAAACTATTCATCAAGAAGTCAAAGCCGAACCAGCACCCAGTTTAAAAGTAGATCAATCTGCGAACAGTAAATTTGTTGCTCCTTTACTCGACACACCAAAGTCAGTTTCAGTCATTTCAAAACAGTTAATTGAAGATACACAAGTCACTACCTTAAGTGATGCCTTGCGTACAGTTCCGGGGATTACCTTGGGCGCAGGTGAAGGGGGCAATCCAAACGGTGATCGTCCTTTTATTCGGGGTTATAATTCTGAAAGTTCCATGTATGTAGACGGCGTACGCAACGCCACTTCACAGAACCGTGAAATGTTTGCTGTCGAACAGGTTGAAGTCACTAAAGGTTCTGCATCTGCCATGGGCGGTGCAGGAACGACTGGTGGTAGTATCAACATGATTTCTAAAGTTGCTAAAGCGGGTGACTTTCTAGAAGGTTCTGTCGCGGGCGGTACTGACAACTATCAACGCATAACTTTGGATGGCAATAAAGATTTTGGAAATGGTATAGCAGCACGTGTGGCCGTGATGGGTCACCATAATGAAAAAGCTGGCCAGAAAAATGGTGCCGAATATAAACGTGCCGGTATTGCACCGAGTATTGTATTTGGTCTGGACACCCCTACCCGCGCGACTTTAAGTTATTACTATTTAAAATCGGATGACACGCCGGATTCAGGTGTTCCTTATAAGTATGATGCGGCAAAAAAAGCCACCGTCGGTAAACCTGTCGATGTAAAACAGGGCATTTATTATGGTTTATTAAGTCGTGATTTCCAGAAACAGGAAAATCAGATCGGTACCATCAAACTGGAACACGATTTAACGGATAACCTGACCCTGAGTAATACAGCGGTATATAGCACTGCCAAAAATGACTACTTATGGACCCAGCCAGATGACTCCAAAGGGAACGTGCTGAATGATAAAGTCTGGCGTCGTATAAACTCACGTATTACTGATACCAACATCTTTACCGACCAGCTTGCTTTGACAGGTAAGTTTAATACAGGTGCATTCAAGCATAGCTTTAATATAGGTGCAGAGTACTCAGATCAAAAATCTGACAAAGGTAACTACTTAACAAGTTATCCAGGCTATCCAGGTACCACCACAGGTGGTTTCAACAGCGACTGTGCTATCAACGATGCATGGTGTACATCATTAACTAACCCAGACTCACGTGATCAATGGTTGGGCTCTTCCGCAGCCAACAAAAATCTCACGACAACCACGACCGAGACTACATCTGTCTATCTCTTAGATAATATCGAGTTTAGCCCGCAATGGTTATTAGATTTGGGTTTACGTTGGGATAAATTTGATACCAAGCAAACCACAAATGCGACTGGCGACTCTATTGAAAATAATACCAACTTCCTGACCTATCAGGCTGGATTAATCTTTAAACCTGTTGAAAATGGTTCTATCTATGCAAGTTATGCGACTTCTGCCAATCCGGTCGGTGTAGATGGCGGGGATGGTTCAGAAGCAATTGGCCAAGCCTATATGGACTTAGATCCAGAAGAGAGCCGTACCTTTGAAATCGGTACAAAGTGGGATGTGTTAAATGAAAGACTGAATTTAACCGCTGCCGTGTTCCGTACTGAAAAACAAAATACGCGGATTCAACTGGATGCTACTACATATACCAATGGCGGCGAAACCCAAGTAGACGGTCTTGAGCTGGGCGTAAATGGCCAAATTACGGATAAATGGGCTGTATCTGCTGGTTATACTTATCTCGACAGTGAAACTGTGAACCCAGGCCCATCCTGTAACCGTCAAGGGGTATGTACACCTGACAATCCTGCCAAAGGTAAGCAAATGCAGAATGTACCTAAAAATTCTGCAACCCTTTGGACTACCTATGCTGTAACACCTGCTTTAACTTTAGGTGCGGGTGCTGTTGCAATGGATAAAGTTTATGGGGATGCAGCCAATACCAAGTGGGTTCCAGGTTATGTCCGTTATGATGCCATGGCGCGTTATAACGTGAATGAAAATGTTGATTTGCAATTAAACGTCAATAACCTATCTGATGAACGTTACTTCACTAAAGCTTATGCCTCTCACTATGCCACTGAAGCAGAAGGCCGCAGTGCAGTGCTGGCAGTCAACTTTAAATATTAATTCAATATAAGCGCATAGCCTCCTGATGGGAGGCTATGCTATTTTGAAAATGCAATTATTCGAGGGTTTCCAGTGCTGCATCATATTCCAAATGTACTGAGCAAAGAACAGGTGCAATATTTCCGTGAGGAGATGAAGAAGATTGAGTGGGTCAATGGAAAAGTCACCGCGGGTACACTCTCTGCCAGCGTGAAACAGAATCAGCAATTACCTGAAGATCATCCACTCACTCATCATCTCAGCAATATTATTCTGGAATCCCTGGGACAGCATGCTTTATTTTTATCAGCTGCAATTCCTCTGGATATTATTCCTCCCCTGTTTAACCGCTATGAAAATAATGAATCTTTCGGCTTTCATGTCGATAATTCGATTCGTCGTATTCGCGGGAGCAATGAACGCCTCAGAACGGATTTATCCTGTACGGTTTTCCTGAGTGAGCCGGAAGAATATGTCGGTGGTGAACTGGTGGTCGAAGACACTTACGGTTATCACGAAGTGAAACTGCCTGCTGGCGATATGATTCTATATCCGTCGACCAGCCTGCATGAAGTCACTCCGATTACTTCTGGTTGCCGAATAGCCTCTTTTTTCTGGGTACAAAGTATGATTCGGGATGATGCAGAACGGCATATGCTGTTTAATCTGGATCAGAGTATTCAAAATCTGAGAATTGAGCTAGGTGATCAGCATGCCGAAGTCATGAAACTGACCAATCTGTATCATAATTTAATGCGTAAATGGGCCGAGCTTTGAAAGCCAGCATGAATTTAGTGATCTGTGAACATAAGCAGATTTATTTTTTTGTAAAAAAATACTGCATCATCGGGTATTTAAGTGTAAAAAATCATGCATTAAGTTTAAATTAAGAAAATATAAAATAAAATATTTAAAATTGGTGAAAATATTTTCCATGACTTAAACTTTATAAGAAAATCTTTATTGAGATACGACTAAAATCCATAAAAAAAGCAAAAACTTTTCGATTTAACTGGATTAAACTAAATTGTATAAATGATACATGCAGGTTTTGTGGTTAAAACTAAATTTCACATATTTCGGAAGTTTTTTAGTTTTAATCCTGGTTCCAACCTGCATGAAAATGATTATAGACAAAATCTATTCCGCAACCTTTGCCAGTGCTTCAACCAAACACAGGCTGTATCAGGTTACACAAGGAGCTCTCTCATGATGTTGGCTGATCCAAGTAAAAAATACCGTCGCATGTATCAACGTGTGGACTTACCAGACCGTCAATGGCCGAATAACGAAATCAATAAAGCGCCAATCTGGATGAGTACCGACCTGCGTGACGGTAACCAAGCGATCTTTGAGCCAATGAACATGGAGCAGAAATTCAAGATGTTCCAGATGTTGGTAAAAATCGGTTTCAAGCACATTGAAATCGGCTTTCCATCAGCTTCGCAAATTGACTTCGATTTCACCCGTAAATTGATTGAAGAAGATCATATTCCGGATGACGTTTATATCGAGGTATTGGTTCAGGCACGTGATCACTTGATACAACGTACCTTTGAGTCTTTACAAGGTGCGAAACGTGCCATTGTGCATATCTATAATTCCAACTCGCCGACATTCCGCAACAAAGTCTTGAATGTTGATGTAGAAGGTGCAAAACAGCTTGCCATTAATGCTGCACAAAAAGTGAAAGAATACGCCGCAAAACAGCCGGAAACTGAATTTATCTTCCAGTACAGCCCGGAATGTTTTACAGCAACCGAATTAGAAGTTGCAAAAGATGTCTGTGATGCTGTGACTGAAATCTGGGAAGCATCACCGACCAATAAAGTCATTTTGAACTTGCCTGCAACCGTAGAGGTTTCAGGACCACACATCTATGCCGATCAAATCGAATGGATGCACCGTAACATCGAGCGGCGTGACGGCGTGATTATTTCAGTTCACTGTCACAATGACCGTGGTTGTGGCATTGCCGCTTCAGAATTGGCGATTATGGCCGGTGCTGACCGGGTTGAAGGCTGCGTATTTGGGAATGGTGAACGTACCGGTAACGTTGACGTGGCTGCGATTGCCTTGAACATGTACACCCAAGGTGTAGCACCGAATTTGGATTTCTCCAACATCAATGAAATCATTGCGACTGTGGAAGAATGTACCGGTTTACCTGTGCACCCGCGTCATCCATATGCCGGCGATTTGGTCTTCACTGCATTCTCGGGTTCGCATCAGGATGCGATCAAAAAAGGTTTCGAGTTCCAGAAAAACGAAGAAATCTGGGATATGCCGTATTTGCCAATCGACCCGAAAGATTTGGGCCGTGATTATGACGCCGTAATCCGTGTGAATTCACAATCAGGTAAAGGTGGTATTGCCTACTTGTTAGAATCGAACTACAACGTGACCTTGCCGCGTCGTTTACAGATTGAATTCTCTCAGATCGTACAAAAACGTACCGATGAACAAGGCACTGAAATCAGCGCGACCGAAATCTGGAAGTTATTCAAGGAAACCTATGTGAATGCTAAAAACGTTCACTATTCTGCGAAAAACTACAAATTGTCAGATGATAACGGCAATCAGGTGATTGAGCTTGACCTTGAAATTGACGGTCAGTCCCGTCGTATCCGCGGTGAAGGCAATGGTCCAATTTCTGCAATTCTGGATGCACTTCAGTTGCCAATTGATGTCGTAAACTATGAAGAGCGCAGCATCAGTTCAGGTGCCCATGCCAAAGCATTGGCCTTGATCGAACTTCAAGTGAAAGGTACCGGTAAATCTGCCTTTGGTGCAGGGGTACATGACAACATCGTGACCTCTTCCATCGAAGCGATTATCGCATGTACCAACCGTCTGATTGATCAGGGTGTGTTAAGCACTGATCAGGTGATTGCTGCTGCCGTCTAAACACGGTATTAGAATTAGCAATAATCCATAGCATTAAAAAGACTTTAGAAGGATACCTGCAAATGGTATCCTTTTATTATTCATACTCAAGATTTTAAGGCGAATCCCTCCCGTGTCTTTTCCAGCTGACTCAGTGGGCATTGTTGTCCCACAAAAGTTCCAATTTGAAGAGCCGTTAGAGCTTGAATGCGGTCGCATCCTTCCCCGTTTTGAACTGATGGTTGAAACTTACGGCGAACTCAATGCCGATAAGTCCAATGCTATTTTGATCTGCCATGCGCTTTCCGGGCATCACCATGCTGCAGGCTATCATCATGAAGATGATAAAAAACCCGGCTGGTGGGATTCATGTATTGGCCCCGGCAAAGCCATTGATACGTCAAAATTCTTTGTGGTTTCACTGAATAATATTGGTGGCTGTAATGGCTCTACCGGCCCGACCTCACCCAATCCTGAACATGATAACCGTCCTTATGGCCCGGATTTTCCACTAGTTACGGTTCGCGACTGGGTCAAAACCCAGGCCCTGCTCTCTGACCGTTTAGGGATTGATACCTGGGATGCCATCATTGGCGGTTCACTGGGTGGCATGCAGGCATTGCAATGGTCCGTGGATTATCCAAACCGTTTAAGAAAATGCGTGATCATTGCCAGCGCTCCAAAGCTTTCTGCACAGAATATTGCCTTTAACGAAGTGGCACGTCAGTCGATTTTGTCAGACCCGGATTTCCATAATGGTCGTTATCTGGAAAATGACAGCTATCCAAAACGTGGCCTGATTCTGGCGCGTATGGTGGGCCATATTACTTACCTGTCCGAAGAGGCCATGAAGCAGAAGTTTGGCCGCGATTTGAAATCAGGCAAATTTATGTATGGTTTTGACGTTGAATTTCAGGTCGAAAGCTATTTGCGTTATCAGGGCGAGCAGTTCAGTCGTAACTTCGATGCCAATACCTATCTGATCATGACCAAGGCACTGGATTACTTTGATCCGTCGCGTGAATATGAACAGTCGCTTAAAAAAGCCATGGCCAATACCCAGTGCAAGTTCCTTGTAGTGTCATTCACCACTGACTGGCGTTTTACCCCTGCCCGCTCACAGGAAATCGTGGATGCCTTGATCAGCAACCACAAACCTGTCAGCTATCTGGATATTGATGCGGAACAAGGTCATGACTCCTTCCTGTTCCCGATTCCGCTCTATGTAAAATCTTTGCGTGCATTTCTCGGGGGTGAAGAACACCTTAAAGCAACACCGAAGGAGACCATATAATGCGTATCGATCAACAACTCGCTGAAAAGTGGATCAAGCCGGGTTCTAGCGTACTCGACCTTGGTTGTGGTGACGGTGAACTGCTGGCACAAATGAGCAAAAAGCACGATATTCGTGCATACGGATTAGAAATTGATCAGGAAAAGATTGCAATTGCAGTCAGTCGCGGGTTAAATATCATCCAGCAAGACTTAAACCTCGGCTTAAGCCGCTTTGCTGACCAGTCTTTTGACAATGTGGTCATGGCACAAGCTTTGCAAGCTGTAGATGCGCCTGACGTATTATTACGTGATATGGTGCGTGTGGGGAAACAGGCCATTATTACCTTCCCGAACTTTGCGCATTGGAAGACTCGTTCTTTCTTGGCAATCAAAGGGAGAATGCCGGTTTCTGAAGCCTTGCCGTATATGTGGTATAACACCCCGAATATCCACTTATGTACATTTCGTGATTTTGAAGCACTTTGTGCGGAAAATAATATCAAAATTATTAATCGACTCGCTGTGAATGGGAATCAAGAAGATAGTTTGCTGAGCAAGCATCTCCCTAATCTATTTGGTGAAGTCGCAATTTATCGAGTGAGCGCGCTATGAAAAAATTATTATTAAGTACGACGCTACTGGCGGGACTTTTTGGCATGCAAGCCCATGCAGATTATGTTGCACCTAGTCCATCTGTTGCCAGTCAAGCGGCTCAGTATTCCATCATGGATATCAACAGTCTGACCAAAGCAGCGAAAGCTGGTCAGGCCGGTGCACAGTTTTATCTGGCCACCAAATACCAGTATGGTAAAGACATTCAAAAAGATGAACGACAGGCTTTTGCCTGGTATAAAGCTGCTGCGGATCAAGGTCTGGCAGTTGCACAGCTGAATGTTGGCCGTATGCTGGCCGATGGTATTGGCACCAGAAAAGATGAAACGCTGGCACGTCAGTATTTTGAAAAAGCCGCTAGCCGTGGCGATAACCGTGCCAGCTTTAACCTGGCAATGATGGAAGAGAAAAAGAAAAACTATATGGGTGCTTACCAATGGTATGAACTGTCTACCCGTGATGGCATGCTCGACAATAAGGTGATTACGCTATCGGAAGGCAGAAAAACTGCCTTGGCGGCGAATTTAACCCAAGAGCAGATCCGTCAGGCACGTGACCGTGCCGACAGATGGATTCAGGCACAATAAGCTGAATGGTATAAATAGCACCTTCGGGTGCTTTTTTATTGCCGCAAATTCTTCATCCATTGCTAAAATAGCACCCATTCTTTATCTAATAATGAGTTTTTGACATGGCTGCAACTGACTGGTTATCCCAAGGTACACTGGTATTGGCGAGTAATAACAAAGGTAAAATTGCCGAGTTTGAAAAACTGTTTGCCGAGCTGCAACTGCCGGTTGAAGTCGTGGCCCAGGGAAAATTGAATATCGAAGATGCGATCGAAGATGGTCTAAGCTTTGTCGAAAATGCGATTATTAAGGCACGTCATGCTTCTAAAATTTCCGGAAAACCTGCTATTGCAGATGATTCAGGCATTTGTGTGCCGGTTCTCGGAGGCGCTCCCGGCATTTACTCGGCTCGTTATGCCGGTGAGCATGGCAACGATGCCGCCAATAATGAAAAACTGCTGGCCGATCTCAAATCCTTACGCCAAGAGGGTGAAGCAATTGAGGGTATGTTTGTTTGTGTACTGGCACTGGTCCAACATGCCGAAGATCCCTTACCGCAAGTCTTTCAGGGTATCTGGCACGGGGAAATTCTGGAAGCTGCGCGTGGTGAAAATGGTTTTGGCTATGACCCCTTGTTCTGGTTACCAGAACTGGGAATTTCCAGTGCAGAAATGAGCAAAGAAGAAAAGAATAAAATCAGTCATCGTGGTCAGGCGATGCAGTTGTTCAAGGCAAGTTTGGCGAAGTAAGTTCCGCCTCTCATTACCCCCTCTCCCTTTGGGAGAGGGCTGGGGTGAGGGATTTTTAAAATACACCTCTCCCTAACCCTCTCCTTAAAGGAGAGGGAAAATCATCCTTCTAAAGCTTTTACATCCTCTCTAACTCTCTCTAGGGGTGAGAGAACCTTTTTATGTTTTTATAATCCCGGCATCAATACATGCACGACTGCCCCATATAAGGCAATCAAGATCGCGCTGGCCAAAGTCCCCGAAGCAATATATTTGGCGGAATGGCCTGTTCCCTGATAATGGGTTTCCAGTGCCACAATATTGGCCGCAGGCGGCAATAAAAAGAACATCAGCATTACCGCATAAGTCAGCGTCTGCTGCGGAATAGGTAAATAATAAGCGGCAACACACAGCAAAACCGCAAACAGCCCTCTATAAAAAATCAGTTGCAGACTACGCATTAAATCGAAGCGGCTGATCCGCACATTGCTCAGCCACATTCCCAGCACACACATGCCGCTAAAAGTCACCAGCACTTTATTGGCCTGATACAGTATCTCTATCCAAGGCACTTGCTGCCAGTGACTCAAATCCCAAAATGATAATAGAGCTGCCACCGACAGTGCCACCACAGGTGGTGAGAGCAGTACATTTTTTAAAATATAGCCACTATCTTGTCTGGCTTCACTGACTGCCATTACCGCACAGACATTGCCAAACAAGGAACCACCGATGTATAGGGCCACCACGGTACTGGTCGCTTGCGGGCCAAAAACTGCCAGTGCAAAAGGAATCCCCAGCCACGCCCCGTTTAAATAGCTCAAACATAAGGCACGCAGTTTATTTTTCAGGGTGAAATAAAACAAGGCAAAGAATACGCAGGAACAGAAAAAGCTGAAGGCAATCAGCCACAAACTGCCCTCTTGGTAAAACACCATATTGTAGATAATCAGTACTGGAATCAGTACTCGCGCCAATAAAGCAGCCAAAAAAGGTCGAATCGGTTTTAAATATTGCACCCCCCAATAACCAGTCAAAAAAGACAGGAGGGGAAGAATCAAGGCCATGACAATGCTGCTGAGATTTTCATATCAGGCTGTATGCTAGCACAGTATGTTTTTCATTGAATTACGAAATTTTTTATATGAGTGATTCATTCCCCTGCTGCCGTGTCGGCAAACTGTCATCAAAGCGTCACTCCACTGTCATACAAGCCTGCTGAGATAGGTGCATGAAATATAGAGGATAAACTAATGGCAGGATTATCAATTTGGCATGTGCTGATTTTTGCAATTGTGGTGATTTTATTATTTGGCACATCCAAGCTTAAAAATCTGGGTAAAGACGTGGGCGGCGCGATTAAAGACTTTAAAAAATCAGTCAAGGATGAAGAGGCTGAACAGGCCAAGCTTGCAGAGCCACGTACCATTGATGCCCAGGTCAAAACCTCTGAACATTCAACTAAAAGTTAAGAGTTCGTTATGCTCAATATTGGAATGACCGAGCTGCTGATTTTCGGAATTATTGTACTTTTGGTTCTTGGGCCAGACAAGCTTCCGGAAGCAGTACGTTTTGTCGGAACATGGTACGGCAAGATCAAGCGTATGGTGAGCAATGTTCAGAATGACCTTGATCGTGAATTACGCCTGTCCGAATTGCGTGAACAGATGCAAGCTGAAATGCAACGGATTCAGGAGCTGGAAGCCAGGATGCAGGCACAAATGGCAGATTTACAGCAGCCGATTGCAGCTGATCAACTAAAAATAAAACCTCAGTCTGCTCAGCCCTTGCTCAGCTATCAGCCGGTGCAACAGCCCGTATCCTTCGTGTATTTACCTCAAACTCAAAACGTAATGTCTAAACCTTGCTATACAGATATAAAGGTGGCCGTATGACAACCTTGCCAACTACACCAGCTTCCAATGATGCTGCAGCGCTGAATCTGGAACAGATGCCAATCACCCAGCATTTGGTGGTATTAAGAAAGCATCTTTTTAAAGTGGTTGTGATCCTGATTGGCCTGTTTTTCTGTCTACTGCCCTTTGCCAATCAGACTTATCAAAGGCTGTCTGAACCACTACGGGCACAATTACCCGCCAGCTCGACCATGATTGCCACGGATGTCACCGCAACCTTCATGGCACCGTTTAAGCTGAACTTCTTTGTCGCGCTGATGATCGCGATGCCGTTTATTTTGTATCAGCTCTGGAGCTTTATTAAGCCTGCACTGTATGCCAGGGAAAAGAGTCTGGCCTTGCCACTTTTGGTCGGCAGTATCGTACTGTTTTATACCGGCATCAGCTTCGCCTATTTTGTGGCATTACCTTCGATACTGCATTTTTTTATCAGTGTTTCGCCGGAAACTGTGGCCCCGATGACCGATATCAACAGTTATCTCAGCTTCTGTTTAAAGCTGTTTCTGGTGTTTGGTTTTACCTTTGAAATCCCCATTATTACCCTGGTTCTGATCCTGATTGGCGCAGTTTCAACACAGACGCTGATCGAGAAACGGCGCTTTATTATTGTAGGCTGCTTCTTTGTGGCAATGTTCGTCACACCTCCAGATGCCCTGTCGATGATTATGCTGGCTGTTCCCATGTGGCTACTGTTTGAACTGGGTTTACTGGCAGGAAAACTGATCGAAAAACGTCGTTTAAAGACCGAATAATAACAACCCGCCAAAACAAGAACTCATCTATCTGTTCAGGCAGCCTTGGCTGTCTTTTTATTTTATATAATTAATAAAACACTGATTTATTTAATTTTAATGTCATATTTTCTTAAGATTACTGTCACATCCCAAGCTTAAGGTATTGAAAACTTCTACACCACCAAGCACTTACTTTTTAATTGGGACTTTAAAATGAAAAACGAAGATATGATACCTTGCCAGGATCTGGTTGAAGACAGTAATAATTCCAATAATACCCACTTCCAAACGATCCTGAATCAATATATGAACCGCCGTAGCTTTATTGCAAAAACAGGCAGTGGTGCCATGGCATTGGCATTTGCTGCGTCGGTCAGTGGCTGTTCAGATGACAATGACGATGATACTTCTGTACCAGAAACACCACCAGCCAATGAAAAACCAGTAGATCAGCACGCCTGGAGCGATCTGGCGCAACGTCCAAGCAAGTTCTCGTTTAAAGCGGTCAAGAAAAACACCCAGAACTTTTTTACGGTGCCAGAAGGCTATGAGTTAAATGTACTCTATGCCGTCGGCGATCCAATCAATAGCAGTGTGCCAGAAAAATTGGATACAGAACTTCCATCAGGCGCTTCTTATCAGTTCCGTGCCGGGGATAACCATGACGGCATGTCCTTCTTCGGTATGGATCCACAGAAAAAAAATTATGCTGCAAAACAGTCACAACAAGGTTTGTTGGTGCTGAACCATGAGTATCTGCAACAATCGCAGTTACACACGCCAGGCGGTACGATTACGGTAGATGGTAAACGCCCTGAAGACCAGATTTTACGTGAAGTGAATGCACACGGGGTATCGGTGGTCGAAATCCAGAAAGACCCGAACACCCAGGCCGTCAAAATCAACCTGAACTCACCATTTAACCGCCGTATTACCGCTGCCACTGAAATGGAATTACGTGGTCCGGCACGCGGTTCAGACCTGATGAAAACCCGTTTTTCGCCTGCAGGCACCCTGACGCGCGGTACCTTTGCCAACTGTGGTAATGGTTATACCCCGTGGGGAACTTATCTGACCGCGGAAGAAAACTGGAGCGGCTATTTCTCCCGTGACGAAGGCGATGTACGTACAGATGCCGAACAAGTTGCTTTGTCGCGTTATGGTCGTGGCGGTCCGGCAACCAGCCAGTATCGCTGGGATAAAACCGATGCTGAACTGACGGGTGAGCGCGATCTGTATGACCGCTGGAATATTACTGCACAGGCGGATGGCAGTGCCCTTACTGACTATCGCAATGCCATGAATACCTGTGGTTTTATTGTTGAAATTGATCCGTTCAGTGCCAGTGCCCGTCCGGTAAAACGTACTGCCTTGGGTCGTTTTGCCCATGAAGATTGCCGTTGCAGTAATCCTGTACCCGGTCAGCCGCTCGCATTCTATATGGGGGATGATGCAACCGGTGAATATATCTACAAATTTGTATCGGATGCAAAATGGGATCCTAAAGACGTCAACGGCGGTTATGCAGTCGGTGATAAATATATGGATCAAGGCACCTTATATGTCGCCCAGTTCAAGGAGGATGGTACCGGTCAATGGCTAGAACTCAGCCATGGTAAAAATGGCCTGGATGCATCAAATCCGGTGTATCCATTTAAAGACCAGGCAGATATTGTCGTGCATGCACGTCTGGCAGCCGACTATGTTCAAGCCACTAAAATGGACCGTCCGGAATGGGTAGCAGTAAACCCGGAAAATGGCGAAGTCTATGTAACGCTGACCAACAACGGTAACCGTGGGCGTGCTTACCCGACTGATGCGGCCAATCCGCGTAGCTATATTGATTTCAAGGGTTCAAGTGCCAGCAACTCAGGCAATATGAATGGTCATATCATCCGTTTTAGTGAAACTGAGAATACGGTCAATGCCACTGCATTTGCCTGGGATATCTTCCTGTTCGGTGCAGAAGCACGTGCTGCATCCAACATCAACCTGTCAGGTCTGGATGATCTAAATGACTTCTCCAGCCCGGATGGCATGTGGTTCGATCCGCGCGGGATTCTGTGGATTCAGACCGATGATGGTCAGTATACCGATGAAACCAACTGTATGATGCTGGCAGCACTGCCAGGTAAAGTAGGGGATGGAACCAAAGCGCTTGCTGCCAGCACCAAGGCAGAAGGACAAGCAACCTTTGTTGGTGCCAAGCTGAAGAATGATCGGGTTCGCCGTTTCCTCACCGGCCCATCAGGCTGTGAAATTACCGGTGTGACCATTACCCCGGACTACAAGGCGATTTTCGTCAACGTTCAGCATCCAGGGGGTACATGGCCAGCCAACCAAAGCGAGCGTTATAGCCGTTTAGGCAAAGTACCTCGCTCTGCGACTGTGGTGATTACCCGTAAAGATGGCGGTGCTATTGCGGGTGAAGCTTTGGAGCAAGCGACAGCATAAACAGCGATTGTGAAAAAATGCCGGCAGATGTCGGCATTTTTTATATCTGACACTTATTTTAGTTTGATTATTTTTTCAATAATTTGGCCTGCGGTCGCACCTTGTTGTGACTTTTCGATCCAGTGCCATTGTCCCTGCTGCATTCTCAAAAAATTGGAGCAACGGGTACCATAGGCCGGACTCTGGATAAAAGTCGAAGACAGCAGTTGTTCCATTTCCACTGAGATACCGGTATCTGGCAACAGCTCCGGAATCACCTTGCGTTCATCTTCCAAAATATCCCAGACTGCATGACACAGCTCCGCTTCTGCAATCTTTTGTTGTTGCAGCATCGGTAATAGTTCCTGGGTAAAGCGTTTCCGCAAATGCCGGGTCTTGTACCAGTCTTCACTCATCAATCCGTTTGAAACGACATAGACCCCATGGGCCAGTACGTGCGGTGCTTCCCCGCGATTGCTCATATACACCGCCTGCTGCTGGTCTCCCACAAACAGGTTAAAACCAGCATAATCACACTGTCTCTGTTCCAGATCTTGCGCGAAACGAATCGGAGTTAAGTCAGAATTTAAAAAGTCTTGAATAATATGTCCACGTGAAGTTGGATAGTATTTTTTGTCCTGTCCGTCGCGGAAATTGGTGATCACCGCCCATCTTCCTGAAGCCGTAATGCCCATCCAGGTACCACCAGACTGTAAATCTTGTCCAGCAATAATCGGACTATTTTCCCATTCATATAAGCCATGCGTGGGACGTTGATAAAACTCGTCACGATTTGAAATCAGACATACTGGGGTCTGATCCAGAACCTGCCAAGCCAGTGCCACAATACACATAATTGATGCCCTCGATCTTTACACATTGAATGTACAACATTTTTCTTTGCTTTCAGCTAAAATCTGTGCAAAACAGAATCACAAGGAACAGGAATGCTCACCTATCCAAACATTGATCCCGTTGCGATTTCGCTCGGGCCTTTGCAAGTCCACTGGTATGGACTCATGTACCTCCTGGCTTTTCTATTTGCCTGGGGACTGGCAACCTATCGCGCTAAACAGCGTGGCTGGACGCCAGATATGGTCTCGGATCTGATTTTCTTTGGTGCTTTGGGTGTAATCATTGGTGGCCGTGTAGGCTATGTTTTATTCTACGGTTTTTCCCAGTTCCTGGCCGATCCTTTATGGCTCTTCCAGATCTGGACTGGCGGCATGAGTTTCCATGGTGGCTTCCTCGGTGTGATTCTGGCCATGTTGTGGTGGTGCAAGAAATATAAGATGACCTGGTTCCAGACCCTGGATTTTATCGCACCTTGCGTGCCGACAGGGCTGATGTTTGGCCGGATTGGTAACTTTATTGGCGGTGAACTGTATGGCCGTCAGGTGACCGATCCAAACTTTGCCTGGGGCATGATTTTTCCGACCGATCCGCTGCAACTGGTGCGTCATCCATCTCAACTCTATCAGGCATTGTGTGAAGGTCTGATCCTGTTTATTGTGCTGTGGTGGTTTAGTTCCAAGCCGCGTCCGCGTATGGCAGTTTCGGCACTGTTCCTGATCGGTTACGGCTTGGCACGTTTTGTGGTCGAGTTCTTCCGTGAGCCGGACAATGGCCAGCTGTTTATTGGCTGGATGAGCAAGGGACAATTCCTGAGCCTGCCAATGATCCTGATTGGCTTGTGGATGATGTGGTATGCCTACCAGAAGAAAATTTATGACTGGGGTCCACAAAAAAACAGCTAAGAAAAGAGCTGAATTTAGCGAGGCAGAGGCCTTGCTTTTTTATATCCAAAATATGCTAAAGTGCCGATTATCTCTTCTATTCTTTCATTATTATGCTTGAGTTCTGGTTTAATCCGCAGGTATCTGTTTTCAAAAAACTGTTGATCTTTATTGTGATTGCCATGGCAGCTGCAGGCTTGTACTGGATGGAGCCGCTGCCCTTAGATGCGATTCTGATGTTTGTGGGTACCGGCATTGTTTTTCTGATTTGCCGTTACTGTAAAATCCACTTTGCCAGTAAAAATCCGACTGGTTTGCTGTATAGACTCCTGACCTGGATTCCAATTGCCTTATTGCTTGCTTTAGTTTTTATGAACATGCAGCAGGGTGAAATCCTGATTCCAGGCGCGCAGGGTATTGCCTTTATGGCTCTGGCGATTTGCCTGTTTTCTCCCCTGTCCCTGCTCAATCAGAACAAATCAGATTCGGGTTCACCCCATGCTTGAGTTCTGGTATTCAGAACGCTGTAGCCGTCAAATCAAGCTGATGGTCATTATTGCGACCTGTATCTTGATTTATGCAGCATCAACTGTGGCTCAGTTAGGTTCGGTATTTGTTGGCGTGAGTTTAGCGATTGGAATTGCTGTGCATTTACTGCACCATTCCCGTCTGAAAATTTCGAAGTCCAATCCCTATGCAAATGGCTTTAATGCCTTGAGCCGGGTCATTCCAATCATTGCCTTAATTACCCTATTCGGCTATTTGCCCGAGCAACATGCGCAATGGACAAAATTTGCTTTGGGTCTGCAATGTGTTGGTTTTACCGCGATTGGACTATTTATAGTCTCAGTCTATGAAAACCGTGCGAAACGTTTCAAAGAGTGAACTTTGCACAGTTTTTTAGAAGTATGTTTCCAGACGATAGTAACTATAGGTCAGGTTTTTGGTGCGATAGATTGCATGACTATTCTGCTTGAAGTCTGATACCCAGGCAGTTCCTGAATATGCTGCAATGTGTCCATATTTATGATTTGAGGTACGATCAATAATATAGATATCACCTTTTTTAGGGCGGTCAAAAGAAGCATTAATTTTCTTATAACCCAATTGCATCAGGGTATTTCCCCAGTCTGCAGCGGCGACCGGATGATTCACGATTTTGGCACCCGAAGATTGCAGCCCGACACGAATACTGCGCGCGCATTTTTGGGTACTGGTTCGACGGGTAATACCCTGCAAATAGCTTGTGAATTTCTCGATATTGATACGATGACCGTTGCTTGAACTTACGGCTTTATGGATAGAACCTGTTGAAGGTTTTTTGGGATTTTGTTCAGCCTTAGAACGTAATATGATGTTCGCTTGAGCAGGTGCATGTATTGCACTCATGTCCATTGGTTGATCATAAACCATGCTTTACCTTTTACTCCACGCCGTAAATATCGGCTTTCATTTGTTAATGAACGGAGAATACTAGCCGGTTAAATGTTATTTTTCACATTCAATATGTAATAAAATTTTTCTATTGTTCGTTTAATGAAACTAAACTATTATTTTTTTTCGTATTATTTTTAGGAAATTTTTTATAAAAAATAAGATTTAATTTAGTTTTTTTTAATATTAATCCCCTCAAATTAAATTATTACAATCTCAGATTTCCTCCTATATTTATTCTCTTAACTATTTATAGGCAGCGCTATTACCAATTTTACTTATCGAAAAAAAGGATAACAATTTTCTACAGGATTACATCGCTTTAAGCCTTAGCTGATGTATTAGATTGATTCAGTACAAATCATTGAAGTGAACGGAGAAGAAAAAAATGACTCAGGATTTAGCCACTGTTTCTAATTTTGATCTGGAACATTATTTAGGAACCTGGTATGAAATCGCGCGTTTGCCGATGAAGCACCAACCTGAAGACAGCACTGATATTTCTGCAGTTTATAGCCTGAATGAAGATGGTACTGTTCGGGTCCAGAATCGTTGTCTGGATGGTGCTGGAAAGCTGGATGAAGCAATTGGAGAGGCCAGTATTGTTGATGCAGAGCATGGCAAGCTGGAAGTCAGCTTCTTGCCTGAGGGTTTGCGCTGGGTGCCTTTTACCAAAGGAGATTACTGGGTGCTCAAACTGGATGAACAGTATGAAACTGCTCTGGTCGGGGAGCCGCATATGAAATATCTATGGCTACTACATCGTAAACCAACGCTGGATGAAGCCACCAAACAGCAATATCTGGCCTATGCACAATCACTGGGTTATGACCTGTCTGATCTGATTCATACCGTTCATACGGGCCAACCCACCGCTTAAAAAAAATAAATTGAACCATTCAAAGGCATCTCTCAAGGATGCCTTTTTTACTGCGCTTACTCTCTGGTTGAATCAGTTTTATCGCTATGCGGAACTACTAAAAAAAATGTTATGATGAACGCAATTTTGAGTTGCTCAGTTCAAAGAAAAGCAATTTTCAACAAATTTTAAGAGAGACCTATGCGCCAATATCTTGACCTTCTACAACATATCCTCGACCACGGCGGCGATAAAGGCGACCGTACCGGAACAGGTACACGCTCGGTATTTGGTCATCAGATGCGCTTTGATCTTTCTAAGGGATTTCCCCTACTCACCACCAAAAAAGTTCATTTCCGTTCTATCGTGATTGAACTGTTGTGGTTCCTGAAAGGTGATACCAATGTAAAGTATCTTCAGGACAACAAAGTCACGATCTGGGATGAATGGGCAACTGCGGAACAGACAGCGCGTTTTGGCCGTCCTGAAGGCGAACTTGGTCCGGTATATGGTCATCAGTGGCGTAACTTTGGCGCAACCAAAAATCCAGATGGCAGCTATAAACAGGACGGTTTTGACCAGATCCAATGGCTGATCAATGAAATCAAGACCAATCCAAATTCACGTCGTCTGATTGTCTCTGGCTGGAATCCGAATGAAGCGGGTCAAGTGGCATTACCACCTTGTCATACCCTGTTCCAGTTTTTTGTGCATAACGGCAAACTCTCTTGCCAGCTGTACCAGCGTAGTGCTGATGTGTTTTTGGGCGTCCCGTTTAACATTGCCAGCTATGCCCTGCTGACGCATATGATTGCGCAGGTCTGTGATCTGGACGTCGGTGATTTTGTCTGGACCGGTGGCGATACCCATTTATATGCCAACCACTTTGAACAAGCACAATTACAATTAAGTCGTGAGCCACTTGGCCTGTGCCAGTTAAAACTGAACCCTGAAGTCAAAGACCTGTTCGATTTTAAATTTGAAGATATTGAAATTGTCGGTTATGAATCACATCCAGGTATCAAAGCACCTGTCGCTGTTTAATATTCTTTATTATAAAGTTCCCCCTCTCCCAGGAGAGGGCTAGGGAAAGGCCTTTTACCATGCATGACGCCTCTCCCTTGCAAAATATATTCCCGGGCCTAAAGCATGAAGGCAGTCAATATAGATTTTTAACCTTTCCTTCGTACAAGTAAAACATTACACGAAGAACTTTGGGTTTGATGAGAAGGATTCAATACATGTCATTTCAAGATTTAGAAGTTGTACACGTCGTGGCAATGGATCAGCAGCGCTGTATTGGCAAGGACAACGACCTGCCTTGGCATATCTCCGCAGATCTTAAACATTTCAAGGAAATCACTCAGGGCGGCGTAATTGTGATGGGTCGCAAAACGCTTGAATCCATGGGCCGTGCCCTGCCCAAACGTGTGAACTGGGTGATTACCCAGGATGCCGACTGGTCTTTTGAAGGCACTAAAGTTGCGCATACGATTGAGGATGCCTTGAACCAGGCTGTAGCAGATGTAAAAGCCTCGGAAAATCCGAAGTCCATTTATATTATTGGCGGCGGCGAAATATTTAAACAGACCCTGGATATCGCTGATCGTCTGGAACTCACCCATGTCGAACTGGATGTAAAAGGTCATGCCTATTACCCGGAGATTCCGGCCGAGTTTGAAAAAGTTGCATCAGAACAACATATTGATGACAAATCCGGTATTGCATTTGAGTTCGCAACATACAGAAAATAAAGCCTATTTTCTATAAAAGATTGAGCATGCAAGGACGCAAAAAACCGGAAAAGCATTGGAGCCTGTGGTTACTCGGCAGTCTGTTTAGTTTATTTGTCCTGTGTTCAAGCTTGTGGTTAAGCCTGATGCTCTGGGTACAACAGCCTTTGGGTAAAATTGGCAGCATAATTCTGATAGGTCTTTGGCTCACATTTGCACTGGTTGTTCTCGGAATTTATTTTACTCGGCATCTGATTTCCCGCCAGGTGGATACCGTACTCTATCTGCTGGCCTTTCTGTTCAGCTTGTTGGCTTACTTCAGCATGGAGCCACGTCAGGATCGTGACTGGAACCCTGAAGTTTCCAGGCTGCTCTCCTATGAACAGCGAGGCAATCTGGTCACCCTGCACAATATCCGTAATTTCGACTGGCAACCGGATGGCCGCTATACTGAGCGCTGGGAAAGCCGCAGTTTTGATCTGAACCAGATTACCGGAGTGAATATCATCACGTCTTACTGGATGGGACCAAAAATTGCTCATACTCTGGTCAGCTTCGATTTTGCTAATCAAAAGCCACTCACCTTTTCGATTGAAATCCGCAAGGAGAAGAATGAGAATTTTTCAGCGATAGGTGGCTTTTTCCGAAAATATGAATTGAGTCTGGTGGCATCGGACGAAAAGGATATCATTTATACTCGCAGCAATGTCCGCGGCGAACAGGTCTATTTCTTTCCGGTAAAGATGCCACAAGCTCAAGCCAAAGCATTATTTGTGGAATATCTCCATCAGGTCGATGCACTGGCCAAACAGCCGAAATGGTACAACACCCTGACCAGTAACTGTACTACGCTGGTCTTTGATATGGTGCAGGCAGTTTCGCAACAACAATTGCCCTCAGATTATCGGTTACTTGCCTCCGGCTATTTACCGAACTATCTTTATGATCTGAAAGTACTGGATCAGTCCTGGGATATGCATACCTGGTATCAGCGAGCACACGTTAATCCACGGGTGAAACAGACCGCCGAGCTGTCCAGTCAGGATTATTCACATCTGATCCGGCAGGGCCTGCCAAAACCAGACATGTGATAACTCTACAGTAATATCCACTTCAATAAAGATACAAAATCAACTGGAACCTTAATCATTTTTTTGTTTAGATACAAATGGCTAATCTATGATCAGGGTATCTCTCATGCTAAAAAAATTAACTGCCATCGCCATTTTAGGTTCGGTCTTAACGGTCATGGGTTGTGAAACTGTCCCATCTACCGCCACCACACAAACCGCGAATCATTTACAACTTTTGCAGAATCGCACTTGGATCGCTACCCAGATTGGCAATACTGAAATCAAGACAGTACCAGCAGCAAGCAATATTCCAAGCCTGCAATTTGATGCCAGCACCCAGCGTGTTTCAGGTTCAGATGGCTGTAACCGGATCATGGGCAGCTATACAGCGGGTAAAGACACCTTGAATTTGAGTCAAATGGCCACTACACGCATGGCCTGTATGAATAATGGTCAACTAGATCAAAAATTTAATGAAGCTTTAAGCAAAGTGACGCATTATCAAGTATATGGAAAAACATTGAAACTGTTGGATCGACATGGCAACTTGTTAATCCAGCTGGAAAGTGCGGTTCAGCCACGCTAATAAGCCTCCTACAAAAAGCCTGCATTTACAGGCTTTTTTATCTTTCATACTGGTGGGCTAGAATTAAACCATCAGCCTATTTCAATTGAATGAGGAATCAACCATGCAACAAGCACTTTTCGGTGGTGGATGCTTTTGGTGTACTGAGGCGGTATTTTTACAAATCCAGGGAGTCCAGCAGGTTCTGAGTGGCTATGCAGGTGGCCATACGACTAATCCCAATTATGATGACGTGTGCGGGGGTGAAACCGGACATGCTGAAGTGATTCTGATCGATTTCGATGAAAACCAGATCAGTTATACACAGTTACTTGATGTATTTTTTGCAACCCATGATCCAACAACCTTGAACCGTCAGGGCAATGACGTTGGCACCCAATATCGTTCTGTGATTTTTTATCTGAATGATGAGCAACAACAACAGGCACAGCAGGCGATTGATGCCCTGAAAGCCGATGGTATCAATATCGTGACTGAACTCAGCCCTGCCCCGACTTTTTATCCTGCAGAAGAATATCATCAGAACTTCTTTGCCAAGAATCCCACTCAAGGCTATTGCAATTTTGCCATTCCACCAAAATTGAACAAATTACGCAGTAAGTTTACAACCTTGTTAAAAACTCATTAAGTTTCATGAAAAATAGGCATAAAAAAAGCGACTGCAATCAGTCGCTTTTTTTACTCACTGAATCTTAGTTATCAGTTGCAAAAGCGATATCGCTGAGTCCGGCTCCACTCGCGCGCGACATGACTTGCGCCACCGCATCATAACGTGATTCTTTATCTGCTTTCAGCACAATCGTCGGCTGACGTTCAGACTGTCCGGCTTCATTGAAGCGGGTTTCAAGCTGCTCTAACGTCAGTACATCGCCATTCCAGGCAATGTCACCTTCTGCATTGATACTGATGGTGACATTTTCAGGCGGCAGATCGATAATTTCCGCAGTAGTTTGTGGCAAGGTTAATGGAATTGACGGGTTCGCAACGGTTGCTGTCACCAGAAAGATGATCATCAATACCAACATAATGTCGATGAGTGGAATGAGGTTCATCTCATTCATGCCTACATCGTTGTCTTCACCCAGTTGAAAAGCCATTAAGCTTGACCTCCCACGAAACTTTGTTGCGTAATCTGCGCATCAGATTTTTTTGCAGCAGATTCCTGTTGCAGCATGGTATCAATCAACAGACCATGCGCCTGATCTTGCAGTTCATGTGCCAGGCCACGATTCATACGCACACAGATGTTATATGCCAGTACCGCAGGAATCGCGACGGCCAGACCCAATCCGGTCATAATCAAGGCCTCACCGACTGGGGTTGCTACTTGTGCAAGGCCAGCCTGACCACTTTTACCAACCGCAACCAGTGCATGGAAAATTCCCCATACCGTACCGAACAAACCGACAAAAGGTGAAATTGAAGCAATTGTACCAAGAACCGATACACCTTTTTCGGCATTGGCTTTCTCTGCTGAAATCTGGCGTAACAGCGCCTGTTCTGCCACTGCCTTACGCTGTTCAAAGCCCAAAGGAGCCAGTTTGGTTTTCAGTTTTTCCAATGCCTGAGATAACTGAGCATAGGCAATCTGTTTCAATTGGCGAGTGCCCATCAAACGCAGCACAAAAATGGTCCATGTCGCAATCGACATTGCCAATAACACAAAATACAGCGTTTTACTGACTGCATCAGCGTGTTGCCAATAAACTGAAAAGTTCATATTCGAACTCCTAATGGGTTAGCCGTTATTTAACCTGAAAATCGAAAGGCTGTTCCACACGGGTTGGATAAGCCACACCATTTTCAACATATTTGGTGAGTTGTGCACGACGTACCGCTGCTTCTACTTTGCGCGTTACTGCCGGGCTACAATCTGAGTTTCGTGCAGTCGCGGAGACCACTTTGCCCTGTTCATTTGCTGCCACGTCCACTACTAGCGAACAGGCTGATTTTAATTCACTCGAAGATAATGAAACTTTCGGTGAACGCTTCCAAGAAACACCTCCGCCAATCGATACACTTTTCGGTGATGGAGGTGCAGCAGGTGCAGGGGGCGCCACAGGTGCAGGTGGTGCAACTGGAGCGGGTGCCGGTTTTACTTTAGTTTCAGTGACCACGGTTGGCACTACCGGAGCCGGAGTCGGTTTTGCTTCAACTGGCGGTGCTGTGACTACTTTAGGCGCTTCCACCTTTTTCACCTGTTCAATTTTTTCTACTTTTTTGGGTGGCGGTAGCAGCGGTTTTTCTACAATTTTGACTTCTTTTTTAGGCTTAGGTGGCTCTTTTTGTGGCTCGGCCTTTGGCTTTGGCGGTAAAGGTTTCGGTGCCTCCTGAAGTTTGACAAAGCGCACTTTTAAGGGCTGCTTATCAATGGGTGTCAGTTCAGGCGCTTTCATCTGGCTGATCGCATATAACACCCCCACATGCCCAACAAGTACAGCCGCAACGATAGAGATGATTTTCTTTTTCATCTGATTCGGCGGTGTAGGCATTTGGGGCGCAGCAACTTGACTCATTAAATCTATTACCTTGAGGAGATGATGTGAAACAAACTATCAAGCTCATCGGTTAGCACAATTAAAGTATGCCAATAATAAATGAGAAGTGTTTTCATTTGCAACTGCTAATCTTAGCTTTGACTGATTTTTTTTGCATCAAAACAAAAAAAGGCACACTAAAAGTATGCCTTTTTAAAATCCAATGCAAGTCTTATTGGAACACGACAGTCTTGTTACCATCGACAATAATACGGTCTTCCAGATGCCATCTGACCGCACGGGCCAATACATTACGCTCTACATCTTGACCCAGTTCACGTAACTGTTCAACAGTAAAGTCATGGTTCACGCGCTCCACATCCTGCTCGATGATTGGTCCCTGATCCAGATCAGCTGTCACGTAGTGGGCAGTTGCACCAATCAGTTTGACACCCTTGTCATAAGCCTGCTTGTACGGATTGGCACCCACGAAAGCTGGCAGGAATGAATGGTGGATATTGATCACTTTCATTTCCCACTTGCTGACAAACTCTTCATCCAGAATCTGCATATAACGCGCCAGTACCAACAGGTCATTGCCCTGCATCAACTGGTCAATTTCTTCATAAGCCTCACGCTTGTTGTCTTTGGTTACTGGCACCACTTCAAATGGAATACCAAAGTTTTCAACTGCTTCGCGTAAGGTCTCGTGATTCGATACCACTTTGGTAATTTCACAAGGTAAACCACCACGTGCATGACGCCATAATAGTTCCAGCAAGGCATGATCAACCTTGGACACCAGAATACCGACTTTCTTCACATCACTGACCAGAGCCAGACGCCATTGCATGCTATAGCGTTCCGCTACATTCGCTGCAAAAGTCTGGATAATGCTTTCTTTGCGACTTTGAAGATTATCTAATTCAAATTCAACGCGCATGAAATAACGTCCGCCCTGCGCTGCTGTCGCATATTGGTCAAGCGCAGTAATGTTAGCACCTTGATGATACAAGAAGCTTGAAACAGCCTGCACGATGCCCGGCTTGTCTTCACAAGTAATCAATAAACGTGCGGTGTTAGCAGTCGTCATATTCATGTTGGTTTAAGTCACTAATCAGTTAAATTAAAAAATAAGCCGAGTATTCTAGCGCGTTTCTTGGATATTCTGAATAGTTTGTTCAGATTCAGCGTCTTTAGCAGCCGACAGGCTGGCAAAAAGTTCGGAAGAGCCCAGACTATTCAATAACCCTTCATAGGTTTGACGACTTTCGCCACGCAAATAGGCCCCTTCCAAGAATACCATCTGGCGCAGTGCCTGCCAGACCCATTTTTCTTCCAGCGTATTGGAATCGGTCAGATGGCCTGACATATACAGGAAGTTGGTCCAGTTGGTCAGTACAATCCACAGGTTGATGATCAGGGCTTCAATTTCTGAATCGGTCATTTCCATCAGGCCTGCATTGACAAAGCCTTTATAGATTTTCTGGCCCTGCTGCATCACCTGTCCGGCAAAGCGGGGATACAACTTACGAAAATCTTCGTTATTTTCTACCAGATGATAGACATCCCGATGCAGGAAACGATAAGCCCATAGCTGACTACTCAGTACCTGAAAGTAATGCACCTTGTCATTGGCGTCCAGCGCACGGTCATCCGGCAAGGCCAGCATCTCCAGCGTTTGCTGCTGGTACTGTTCCATCAATTCTTTAATAATTTCATTTTTATTGCGGAAATGATAATACAGGTTGCCTGGGCTCATGCCGAGTTCAGCCGCAATGTGATTGGTGGTGACGGACCGTTCGCCACGCTCATTAAACAGCTGCAAACTAAGCTGCAAGATACGCTCTTTAGTTTTTAAGGTTTTGGTTTGGGACATCCTAAAATAACCATTCAGTTCGTGCATTAGCAGGCTAACACACAAAGTCACTTGACTAATTAGAGTATTTGCTCTAAAAATTAATTAATCGATTTTTGAATATGGTAGTGCGGCATGAACAGTCACACAAAAACAACATCAATGACACCACATTTCTTTGATAGCCAGTACCTCAATGAAGTCTTGGCACAACAAAAACACGCTTACTTACACTACCCTCTGCCAACTGCAAAGGAACGTATCGATCGTTTAGCTCGGCTTAAGCGTATCTTAGTTAAGTATCAAGATCAATTTGCTGAAGCAATTAATCAGGACTATGGTAACCGTTCGATCGGGGAAACCAAAATTGGTGAACTGCTCACCTGTCTGGAACATGTCAAATATTACAGTAAAAACCTGACCCGCTGGATGAAACCCTCCAAACGTCATGTCGGCATTATTCACCAGCCAGCCAAGGCATGGGTACAATATCAGCCTTTGGGCGTAGTCGGAATTATTGCACCGTGGAATTATCCGCTGCTACTGTCTATCGGTCCGCTGATCTGCGCTCTGGCTGCAGGTAACCATGCCATGATCAAGATTTCCAGTGCATCGGCTGCCTTTGGTGCAGTGCTGGAAAAAGCCCTGGCCGAAGCCTTTCCGAAAGAATTGGTCGCGGTGGTGAATGGTGGCGGTGTCATCTCGGATGCATTCTGCCGTTTGCCGTTCGATAAGTTAATTTTCACCGGCTCGACGGCAGTCGGTAAAACCGTGATGGCGGCGGCTGCCGAAAATCTGGTGCCAGTGATTCTGGAACTCGGTGGTAAATCACCGGTACTGGTGCATCCATCCATTGATCTGCGTGATGTGGCTCAGCGTGTCGCCGTTGGCAAGCTCTGGAATGCTGGCCAGACCTGTGTGGCACCCGACTATATGTTCCTGCCACGTGGCAAGACGGCTGAATTTATTGATCATTTTAAGGCTTGCGTAGAAAGCATGTATCCGGATATCACCCATAACCAGGATTACACTTCGATTATCAATGACAAACAATATAATCGTCTGCAAGGTTATCTGGATGATGCACGCGAGCAGGGTGCGCAAGTCATTGAAATTAATCCGCGCAGTGAAAATTCGGCTGATCTGCGCAAGATTGCACCGACCATCGTGACCAATGTCACTCCAATGATGCAGATCATGCAGCATGAAATCTTTGGCCCACTGCTTCCAATCATGGAATATGATCAAATTGATGATGTCATCGACTTTATTAATAGCCGTCCGCGTCCACTTGCTTTATACTACTTCGACTTTGATCAGGCGCGTGCTGATTATGTCGCACAGCGTACCCATTCAGGGCATTTTGGGCAAAATACGGTACTGACCCATGTTGCACAGGACGACTTACCATTTGGGGGTGTCGGTGCATCAGGTATGGGTAAATACCACGGTCCAGAGGGCTTCTTCAGTTTGTCGCATGAACGCTCAGTAATGTCGAATCCAAAGCTGTATAGCTTGAAATACATTCTGCCGCCGTTCAATAAACCGATTCACAAGCTGATTTCGAAGACCCTTCTCCGCTAAATGATCAAGGCATGAGCTATCGATATAGTTCGTGCCGCGTTTTGACGGAAATCGCTTGTCTTTTAAGCGCATTTTTGATATAAAACGCCCCTTGAATGATTTCAATCCGTTTATTTTTGACTGGCCATACAGATTTGCTGTTGGCTAAATCAATGGAGTTACACCATGTCTAAGGTTTGCCAAGTTACCGGCAAGCGTCCAGTCGTTGGTAACAACGTCTCACACGCCAACAACAAAACTAAGCGCCGGTTCGAGCCGAACCTGCACCACCACCGTTTCTGGTTAGAAAGCGAAAAACGTTTTGTACGTCTTCGTTTAACCACTAAAGGTATGCGTATTATCGACAAATTGGGCATTGAAAAGGTTGTTGCTGACCTGCGTGCTCAAGGTCAAAAGATCTAAGGAGTCTGAACCATGCGTGATAAAATTCGCTTAGTTTCTTCAGCTGGTACAGGTTATTTCTATACCACGACTAAGAACAAACGTACTATGCCGGAAAAAATGGAAATCAAAAAATTTGATCCAAAAATCCGTCAACACGTAATCTTCAAAGAAGCTAAAATCAAATAATTTTAGTTTCTTTAAAAAAGCGGCCTTTTCAGGTCGTTTTTTTTTGCACTTTTTTTATCCGGCTTGATAAACTTTCTGAATGTTTTGGCATTTTTTGTGCTTATTTCCCAATAAACCTAACTAAAGGAGTATTTAGTGCCACATGATGTAGAGCTCATTATATTACTCGCTGTTGGTTTTGGCTTAGCTTTAGTCTTTGGCTATCTCGCAGCACGACTGCGTCTTCCCCCTTTGATCGGCTATTTGATTGCCGGTGTGCTGATTAGTCCTCATACGCCGGGTGTGGTCGGTGATATTCATCTGGCCAACCAGTTGGCAGAACTAGGCGTCATGTTCCTGATGTTTGGTGTCGGGATGCATTTCTCTCTGAACGATCTGATGCAGGTACGCCGGATTGCCCTGCCTGGTGCAATTTTACAGATTGCTGTCGCTACCCTACTCGGGGTAGGTGTCTCAATGCTGTGGGGCTGGAACTTTGGCTCAGCACTGGTCTTTGGCTTAAGCCTGTCCTGTGCCAGTACCGTGGTTCTACTCAAAGCGCTCGGAGATCGTGGCCTGCTGGATTCGATCAATGGCCGAATTGCAGTTGGCTGGTTACTGGTCGAAGATCTGGTGATGGTATTGGCGCTGGTCTTGTTACCTGCGACTGCAGTGCTACTCGGTGGTCAGGCCCTGGAAGGTGCAAGCGATGAAAATATCTGGCTCACCTTAGGCATTACCCTACTTAAAGTCGCAGGCTTTATTGCCTTCATGCTGATTATTGGTAAGCGCTTGATTCCAATGATCATACAGGTAGTGGCACGTCTTGGTTCACGTGAGCTGTTCACCTTAACCGTGGTGGCTGCTGCTGTTTCTATCGCCTTCGGCGCTTACAAGATTTTTGGCGTTTCTATGGCTCTGGGTGCGTTTTTTGCCGGTATGGTGGTAAAAGAGTCTGATTTCAGTCATCGCGCCGAAGAGGAAACTTTGCCACTGCGTGAAATTTTCTCGATTTTATTCTTTGTCTCCGTCGGCATGCTGTTTGATCCGCGCATCTTGCTGGAACAGCCCTTACATGTACTGGCAGTAGTGGGCATTATCATGATTGGTAAGACTATTGCAGCCATGGCACTGGTACTGTTCTTCCGTTATCCGATCAATACCGCTTTGACCGTCGGTGCTTCTCTGGCACAGATTGGTGAGTTCTCCTTTATTTTGGCTGCACTCGGTGTTTCGCTCAATCTGCTTTCGCTGGAAGGTCAAAACCTGATTCTGGCAGGTGCCTTGATTTCAATCACCCTCAACTCTTTCGTTTTCTCTGCGATTGAGCCGGTACAGAAATGGATTCGGGAACGCTCGACTCTGGCCCGCTTACTGGAACGCAGTGGTGACCCTTTGGCAATGTTACCGGATGAAGTCTCACAGGATTACCTGCGCGATCAGGTGGTCATTATTGGCCATGGTGAGGTGGGACGTCGCATTACCCGCTCATTGATGGAAGAGAACATCAAGGTGGTGATTGCCGAAGAAAACCGTGACATCGTAGAAAATCTGCGTAAAAAAGGTATTGCTGCGGTTTCCGGTATTGCCACTGAAGCTGGCGTTCTCATTCAGGCGCATATTCAGCACGCGCGCTTACTGGTCATTTCCCCTATGGATATTATCGATATCCATAAAATTGTCGACATTGCCAAGACTTTGAATCCGCAAATTCAAGTACTGGTCTGTGCAGAAAGTAAGGAAGAAGCTGAAGCGATCCGTCGGGATAATATTGGTGAGGTATATTATGCCAAAGAGGAAATGGCAAAAAATATGAGTAATCATATTTTAAACCAGATTGAAATCGCGCATCAGCATACGCCTTCTCATTAAAATTTTTCTTTGAATTCCTCCCTATAAAAAAGTTGCCAGATCCGGCAACTTTTTTATAGGAAAGCAGGCACTGAAGCTCTTTCTTGTACTTATAAATCCGCATCACTGCATTTCTGATAAAACCAAAAAAGCACACTGATCGTGTGCTTTTTAAATGGGTTTTAACGATTAACTCATATACTTTGGCTCTTCATCCACAACCTCAGCCTGCCATTCATTGACCTGCTGTTCCAGCAAGCCATATAAGGCCGCCTGAATCATCTGCTGCGCAACAAAAGGAGTCTGCTCTCCAAGTAGAGCTTTTACCTCGTCATTAAACTGAATCATCACCAAAGGCTGTTTATGTGAACCTGCATTGCGTAAAGCCAATGCGCCACCTTCAAGTTGAACGAGTTCTAAAATCGCGTCTTGATTACCAAATAAGTCTTTCAACTGTTCTATAGACATATATCCTCCACGTTCAACATGGCGGCAAAGAGCTGAATGCACTTTGCATCATTAGAGTAATTGATATAGGGTTAAAAATTGTAATTTCAAGTACAGCCGATCTGATTAAAATTCAATCATCTCATTACGAAACCCATCAATTAATTGGGTCAGGTCACGATGCCACTCTCTTAATATAGCAGTATCAGGTAACCATGCTTGTGGAGACTGTGTGACTTTAATGATGAGATTTGAAGAAGTTTCGTCTTCAGGTTCTGGGGTACTTGGTTCTGGCGCATACTGGCATAAACGATAGGCGCGTTTCAGTTCAGCAATGAAACCGCTTTTAGATAAATGCTGTAGCACAGTGACTTCTGGCGAAATCTGGCCTTTGGCCGCCATCAGTTCTTCAATTGATTTGAGGGTTGGATTAGGATCATTCAGGCGATAGTAACGTACCAGTTCCTGTAAAAATGCTAACAAGGCACCATGCAAATGAAAAACAGTTGCCTCACGCTGTGCTTGAGCCTGTTGTACATGTTCGGTTTGCTCTGCCTGCTGGCAGGAAAGACGGGCAAAATACAGTTTTTGATTGGTACGGTCCGCATGATAGCGAGCAACACGGGTCATCGAGATTTCCTAAGGGTTAAAACAAATTTTGGCTTTTATAAAGTAAAAGGTTCGCCTGCATTTCGCAATCAAAAGATGTTTAAACTGAATTCATCCAGATCCGACTTCAAAGCATTAAGCCCACTGAGCAAATTGAAATATCCTAAATTACAGCCATAAAAAAGGAGCATCATCTGCTCCTTTTTCTATTTACGCCTGTGGCTTTTCTTCAGCCTGTTTGACACGAATACCTGTGCCATGTAAGCGTAAAGTATTCAAGCCTTTAATGGCTTTGACTGCTTCACGGCCATGCGGCATTTCTACAAAAGCAAAACCTTTTGATTTACCTGTTGCTGCATCCAGCACCAAAGTACAGGTCTCCACTGTGCCATATTCCTGGAACAGTTTCAGTAATTCGGCTTCTGTGACTGTACGTTCTAAATTACGAACTAAAATTTTCATCTGACAACCTTAAGAAGATAGGCAAAAAATATCAAAAAGCACGCGCCTACTCTACTTTTTGCATGAAACAACTTTGCTATAGTTTAATCGAGATCAATGCCAAAATCTAAATTAATCGACTTGCGTTCAATCAAGGCACTTTTGACGGTTTGCTGCCGGGTTTTGTAATGAGTTTCCGTGGTGCATAACTGCCGGGTAAGATCATTCAGGAAATAGCTCTCGACTTTACGCCCCTGCTCATCGACCGTTTCCCGCGCCCAATGATTTAGGTTCTGTTTGGTCAGAATCAATTCATTTTTAGCCCGGGTCAATGCTACATACAGCACACGACGCTCTTCTTCGACATCATCAAAATCACCTTGGGCACGTGCATGCGGATAATTCCCCGGCGTGACATTGGCTACATAACATACATTTTGCTCGGTGCCTTTGGCTGAGTGAATGGTAATCAGCGTCACCACATCATGATCGGACTGACGTTCAATTTCCGAGATTGACACCGGATCCAGTACATATTCCTCTAAAAATTCACTCAGCTGCGAATGCTTGGACGCCAGCTGTTTGACCAGTTCAAAATCACTCTGGCGACGTGACCAGTCCTTTTTATAGTTTTCCGCCAGTTGAGATTCAATCGCCTGAATCGCAAGACTGACACAGGCTTGTACCTCACCTTTGAGCACATTCATCTGCTGCATAATCAGAATGGTTTCTAGCGGTATCTTGCCAAACTGTTCTAATTTCTTTGCAATCTGATCCATTTCAGGTTCAGCCAATAGCTGCTGTGACAGCTTGCTGGCACCTACATCACCTACACCATTCCACAGGGTTAAGAAACGCATCCAGGCAATATCATCCAATGGATTGGCGACCACCCGCAGCATGCTGAGCAAATCTTTGACATGCGCCGTTTCCAGCAGCTTCATGCCACCAATAAAGCGATATGGCACATTGGCCGCGATACAGGCCGCTTCAATATGCCGTGCGGCAAAGCTGGAACGAACCAGAACCATATGCTCGCCCCATTTGCTGCCTTGCAGATAATGGCGTTCTTTAATATCAATCGCAATCCATTTGGCTTCATCAAACTCATTCGGGAAGATATGCATACGCGGCTTAATGCCTTCTCCCCGATACGCTTCCAGACGTTTATCATATTTGATTTCAGACTGATCGAGCAGCCAGTTGGACAGATCCAGAATTTCCTGGGTCGAGCGGTAGTTTTTTTCTAATTTAAAAATTTGCGCATCTGGCACACGTTCTTTGAAATGGTGAATATTTTCAAAGTCTGCACCACGAAAGCCATAAATCGACTGGGCATCATCACCGACACAGAACAGGCTGATCCGGTCTTTGAGTGGCTCCAGCAAAGCCCATTGCAATGGATTGGTATCCTGCATTTCATCCACCAGCATATGTCGGCATATAGAAGCGACATAGTCGACCAGACCTTCGGACTGTGCCAGCGCCGTGGCAACTATCGCCAGAATATCGTCATAATCCAGAAAACTTCGCGCCTGCTTACGTGCTTCATATTCTTTCATGATTTCGGCAATCTGGTCCTTTAAGGTCAGATATTCCGGCATCTGTTTTTCCAGCGCCAGACTGAGTTTTTGCCGGGTGTTCCGAGCAAAGGAATACAAATCACATAATTCCTGAGGCTTAGGCAAATGATTGGGGTTCTTCTTGTCATCACGACCGCGAATCAGGCGGAACATCATCAGCTGATCATCACGATCAATAATCGAAAACTGTTCCAGACCAAAAGCTTTCGGAATACGGCGCAGCAGATACATACAGAAGGTATGAAAGGTCGAGGCTCGCAGTCCCTTGGCTTGTTCACCAAGTGCCAGTTCGACACGCGCCACAATTTCACTGGCAGCCCGGCGGGTAAAGGTCAGAATCTGAATCTGGTTGGCAGGCACGCCCTGTTCAATCAAGTAAGCTGCACGTGCCACGATGGTCTTGGTTTTGCCACAACCTGCCCCGGCCAGCACCAAACTGTGTTTTGCTTCTGTGGTCGCTGCTTGCTTTTGTTGGGGATTTAATTCATCAATCAGGGTGGCTAAACTCATAGTGTCTCAATGTACTAGGGAGAAAGATAGTTTAACAGAGCAGGCTAGATTCTGGGTGTTCTGCTGTTATTTTCCTTTTGATTTATTGTAGAACTCTTTTTTTGTTTCATGCATTTAAATACAACTAAGTTGATGTTTTACATTTGATTTTATAAGTTAAATATTGGTATAAAAATTGCTCAATAAATCTCGTATTTTTTAATAAAAACAAGGATGCTGCAACTTGCATACAACCTATAAAACACTCAGCGCTTTGATCATGAGCTTTGGCATGTATTCAAATTTACATGCAGAAACAGTTTCTATAGAAATGACACCCGAAGTCTGCTTAAAAGACCTTGAATATACCGCCCACCTCATCCTTGAAAATGATGCAGGGATTATTGCCAAAAGATGGACCACCTACCCTGAACAGATTCAACAGATTTTCAATCAACAAAAAGAAAAACTTCAGGGTGTAAAAACCGTTGTGGAGTGTCAAAAAATTATTCGACCTTTCATGAAATCCATTCGAAATGGTCATTTAGGTATTAGTATTCATCCAGATGCACAAGCAGCACAACAGCAATCTTCAGACACGCAAGTACCAATTGAAGTGATAACAGAAAATAAAGCTGAGAGAGTTACCACAAAAAAACTATCTGATTCCACCACCTTACTAACCATTTTATCTTTTGACTATGCTCTGTATGAAAAAATTCAGCAGGTGGTATCCAGTAATCAAGATAATCTTTTAAAAGCACCGTATTTGATTATTGACTTGCGTAACAATGGTGGCGGCAGTGACCAAACAGCTGAAGTATTATATAAGATTTTAGGGGAAGCGAAGTACTGGAATACCTCTCCACAAATTTATGCCTCCTCTACCAATATTGACGGATGGGAAGCATACAAAAGCTTTTTAACAGATGAAGATTCACTGACTCATCTCAATAAAACAATTAAAAAAATGCGTGAACAGCAAAATCAATGGGTCAGTATGAGTTCATACAAAGAATCGCAAGAGGTGGTTACAAGCAAAGATATTTTAGCAACACCGCAAAAGGTGGTAATCTTGATCGATAAAAATTGCGGTAGCTCATGCGAACAATTTGTATTAACTGCGCAGCAAAATCCTCGTGTGGTCACGATGGGGCGGCCAACCTATGGCGCTCTTGATGCCTCAAATGTGATGGAAAAGACCTCGCCTTCCAAGCAACTTCAAATTTACTATGCATCAACCTATATTCACCGCCCTGCAGGTAAAGAAATTGACGGCCTTGGCATCCCGCCAGCCATCAAACTACCAAAACCACAAAACCAAGCTGAATATAGTGCCGAAATTCAACTTGCACAGCGTTATTTAGAACAAGGTCTATAATGACTGTGATGTCTAGCTTTTAAACCTATTGTACTAAATCCAAATCAGCACAAACTTTCGAAACTGCTAATTGCAGATTTACTTCTGCATTTTTTAAGGCTTCTTCTAAAGGACAATCTGGTGGATTAATACCAATAATCTGGCTAAATCCTGATTCAAACAGATCCTCAATTCCTTCACCGACTAGACCCGCAAAAGCAATCACAGGTTTATTCAATTGTTTGGCCACTTGTGCCACCCCAAATGGTGTTTTACCGAATTTGGTTTGAAAATCAATTTTACCTTCACCAGTCAGGACATAATCTGCCTGAGCTATTTTCTCGCTCAATTGAACCTGTTCAATCATCAGTTCCACCCCGGAACGAATAGAGGCAGCGGTGAATGCCATTAAACCAAAACCCAGTCCACCGGCTGCACCCGCACCTGCAACATGACGATGATCATGGCCAATCTGCCTAGCGGCTACATCGGCAAAATGACCAAGGTTTTGATCCAGCTGCTTGACCATTTCCGGCATTGCCCCTTTCTGTGGGCCAAAGATTATCGATGCACCATGTGGTCCACACAGCGGATTATTGACATCTGATGCAATGATTATTTCAGTATCTGCTAAACGTGGATCCAGTCCAGATAAATCCATTGATTTGACCAGATCTAAGTTTCCACCACAGACCTGAATTGGCTCACCTACATGATTTAAAAACCGCACGCCCAGTGCCTGAGCCATCCCTGCACCAGCATCATTGGTAATACTGCCACCCAGCCCAATGATGATTTTTTTCACTCCCAGATCCAATGCCTGTTTAATCATCTCTCCTGTGCCATAGGTTGACGTGAACATCGGATTACGCTGTGAAGGTGGTAATAAATGAATGCCATTGGCCTTGGCCATTTCAATCACGGCGGTTTGACCTGCGTCCATTAAACCCCAATAGGTATGAATACGTTGCTCAAACAGTGGCCCGGTCACTTCACATGGAATTTGCTGTCCCCTTAGGCTTGAAATTAGCGCATCGACAGTTCCTTCACCACCATCAGCCATCGGTACCTGTATGATACAGGCATCCGGAATGACTTTCTGGATACCCCGCTGCATTGCTCCACATGCCTGTTGAGCACTCATACTTTCTTTAAAGGCATCTGGTGCAAGAACAAAGATTTTTGACATATAGCGACGATCACTCTTTTTGGTATCTCTACAGTATCAAAAAGAGTGTATATAATGCTCTTAAAACAAAGGATTAAACCTTAGAAGAACTTTTCGGAACCTCACGGCGAATATAGGAAGCAAGCATCAGGTAGTTAATACCCTGAAATAAAATATCAACGGCTAGAAACAAGCCCAACACCCAGAACGGAGCATCTGGTGTCCGCAAGATCATGATTCCGGCCAGGAGAGTCAGTATGCCGGAAAACAGGATCCAGCCCCATCCCGCCATTGGCCGGAATACAAAGGCATTTATTAAGCGGATGACTCCTGCAATAATCAGGATAATGGCCAGAACATTGGTTAGAACGATCGCGGTTTGCACGGGTGTGGTAAAAGCAAAATATCCGGCGACTAAATACAGCAGGCCAAATAAGGCCCAGAACCAGCGCATACCGCCCTCAAAAATCTTGAAGGATGCGATAATATGTAAGACCCCACCGACCATCATCAGCACGCCAAATATAAATACTGCAGATAAGGTTGCCACAGGTAAGGTCGCCAATAAGATCAAACCAAAAATAACCAGCAAGATACCAAAGAGCAGATACCATTTCCGGTTTCGATGTAAGGAATCGAATACAAGGTCATTACCTACTGTTTTCATTTTTATTCTTCTTGATGCTGTTCGTTTAATTTATCTTAAGCGATTTAATTGACCATACTGTATAAAAAATGCAACTTTCATGTCATGACTTCAAGCTGGCAACAGCTATGGGGTCAGTGACAAGGAGGTTGTTATTCTTTCCACCCAAGTTCAATGGCTGTGATCGCATTAATTAATGTCTGCTCTAAAGCATCTGGCATTTTGCTGGTCGTTTGAGAAGTGGGAATATGACCTGCCATCAGCTCTGCTTTGGCTTGCGGAAACAAAGGTTGCTGATCTGGAAATGCATAACCCACCGGATAAAGCGGCTGTCCTGTCGCTAAATCATATTTGTCCGAGGCCCCAAAAGCATGCAGCAACTCATGTACCAAGACAATTTTATTCTGTTCAGCCTGTTTTTTGGAGGCAAATAAATTGACTGATCCAATCCGGCCTTTTTGCAAGGCAGTTGAATGCCTTAATTGCTTGGTTTGTGCAGGATCATAATAATTTAAATATAAAGTCACACTAGGTGAACCATCAGTACTTTGATGCTGTTTCCAGGCATAAAAACGGAATTTCAAACTCCATAAAACGGTATCGATGAGTGAGGCCTGCTCAGGGACTTTCGGCGGTAAAGCGTTAAGTTCACGACCTAAATTAAAATAAAAATAAGTTGGCTGACCACGATATTGCTGTGCTGCTTTTTCCAGATATTCCCTGGCTCCATTCAGATCCTGACCCGACAGTTGCTGGATATATTGCTGTGTGGTCGGCAATCCATCAGCATTAATCGGATGTAGCAATACCATAACCGGTTTGGACCAGTTCTGATTTTGGTCCCGATAGGCATTGACTGCAACAATCAACAAGATGATTAATAAAATCAGAATCCGAATCTTTTTCCACATGGCAGTTACACGCTCTGTTTTTTTATTTTTCTTAAATACATCTGGCTCATTTCAATCTTGGTTTCAAAAAGATTTAGAGTTTTAATTAAACCTGACAATTTGGCTCTACCATAGTTACGAGAATCAAAATCAGGTTTTACTGCACTGATATACTGCCCGACCATACTTAAATTCGCCCAACCATTTTCATCCGCATTATCTTTTACAGCTTTATAAATCAGATTCAGCGTAGCCCGATCCATCCCTTCAGGAAGATTTGAATTTTCCTTAGGTGGAGTCACCATCTTATGGTCTAAAGATTTGTCAGAGCTTACTCCTTTCTTCGGGGAAGTATTAGCGAGTTCATCCTCTTCCTGCTGCTTGATATCAATGTCTGCAATCAAGTTTTCCACATAAATAAACTTATCACATGCTTTTTTAAAAGCTTCTGGAGTCGTTTTCTTTCCAAAACCATACACACTCAAGCCATTTTCACGGATTCTTGAGGCTAAAGGAGTGAAATCACTATCACTGGAGACGATACAGAAACCATCCAAAGCACCTGCATATAACAAGTCCATGGCATCAATAATCAGGATCATATCCGTGGCATCTTTACCCTTGGTATAGGCGAATTGTTGTACCGGAGTAATAGCAAGTGGAAGTAGCACATCTCGCCATTTCTTTAAAGTTTCGCTACTCCAGTCCCCATACACACGTTTGACACTGGCAATGCCATATTTCGCGACTTCTTCTAAGACTGATGAAATGGCATTGATGGAAGAATTATCGGCATCAATTAATACAGCAAACTTTTTGGTCTGAATATCCACATTTACCCCAAAATATTATTTTTAATTTTTTCTATAAATGATTCTGACATAAAAAATGCCGACTTTCGTCAGCATTTTTTCAATCTTGAAGTTTAGGCTTCCACCCATTTTCCGTCCTGATAAACCAGAGACCATTTGGTCTGCTTGCCTTCAGCATTTTCTGAACCAATATATTGTGACTGGTTCTTACGGCTAAATTTCACCAGCGTTGGATTCCCTTCAGGATCAACATCCGGTGCCTGCAAGATAAACTGGTATTTCGGGTCGAGCTGGTCGGCCACAGTACGCAACTCTGCCACTTTCGGTGCACGGGTTTCACGGACTTTCGGAAACTTGCTTGCTGCCAGGAACAAACCGGCTGCACCGTCACGCAGCACAAAGAAATCGTCATGCTTGGTAGAACGCAGATGTTCCATCTTGATCGGATCAACGCGTGGTGGTGCAGGCTGACCATTTTTCAGAACTTTGCGGGTATTGTCACAGCTGGTACAGGCAAAGTATGGACCAAAACGTCCCGTCTTCAGCTGCATTTCACCATCACATTTATCACATGGAATGCTCGGACCATCATAGCCCTTGATCTTGAACTCACCTTCTTCCAGCTCATAACCATCACAATCCGGGTTGTTTCCACAGATATGCAGTTTACGACCGCCATCAATCACATAGCTGTCCATTGCAGTGCCACAGACTGGACAACGTTTTTTTGACATCAGGTCTGCAGTTTCTGCCGCATCATCATCTGACAAGGCTGCCAGAGATTCAACCGGAGTTAGGTTTAGCGTGCCTTTACAACGTTCTTTGGGTGGCAGGTTATAACCCGAACAACCCAGGAATACACCCGTTGTTCCGGTACGGATCTGCATCGGACGGTCACATTCCTTACAATGTACCGCATCGACTTCCACAGGCTGATTGCGGCGCATGCCGTTTTCACCCTGTGCCGTGGTCAAACGCTGCTTGAAGTCGCCGTAGAAGCTGTCTAATAGCTCTTTCCAGTTACGTTCACCATCTGCGACTTTATCAAGCTGACCTTCAAGGTCTGCGGTAAAGTCATAGTTCATGAGGTTATTAAAGCTTTCATCCAGACGATCCGTCACGATCTCGCCCATCTTCTCGGCATAGAGACGACGGTTGTCCAGTTTCACATAACCGCGATCCTGAATGGTCGAGATAATCGCAGCATAGGTCGAAGGACGGCCAATGCCTTTCTTCTCGAGTTCTTTCACCAGCGAGGCTTCAGTAAAGCGTGCCGGTGGCTTGGTAAAATGCTGAGAAGGATCGAGCTTTTCAAGCTTTAATACTTCACCCACTTTCACAGCAGGCAACAGCACATCATCATCCGACTTGTTCTGACCGCGTACTTTAGTGAAACCGTCAAACACCAAGGTACGACCTTTGGCTTTGAGTTCTACCCCATTAGCATCCACTAAAATCGTTGATGATAAATATTCTGCAGGTGTCATCTGGCAGGCCACAAACTGACGCCAGATCAGGTCATACAGACGCTGTGCATCACGCTCTACACCGGCAAGACTATCGCCTTTGAGTGCGACATTCGATGGACGAATGGCTTCATGCGCTTCTTGAGCACCGGCTTTATTGCCATAACGGTTCGGCTTGGCAGGTAAATATTTTTCACCAAATTCAGATTCGATATGACCACGTACCATATTGACCGCATCATCACTCAAGAAGGTGGAGTCGGTACGCATATAGGTAATGAAACCGGCTTCATACAAACGCTGCGCCAGCATCATGGTTTTCTTCACCGAGAAGCCCAATCGGGTACTGGCGGCCTGTTGCAAGGTTGAAGTGATATACGGTGCGCTTGGATTGACCTTGGTCGGTTTATCTTCACGACTGATGACTTTGTATTCGGCATCTTTGATCAGGTTTAAAAGCGCATCAGTTTCATCTTTGTTGCGCAGTTTGAGCGTCTTGCCATTTTGCTTGACTGCTTCAAGACGAATATCATCTTTTTTCGTCTTGGTATCGGCAAATACCTGCCAGTATTCTTCAGGAATAAAAGCACGAATTTCACGTTCACGCTCAACCACCAGCTTTACTGCAACCGACTGTACCCGACCTGCGGACAGCCCCCGGGCAATTTTTTCCCACAGCAATGGCGAAATCATAAAACCTACCACGCGGTCGAGGAAGCGGCGTGCCTGCTGAGCATTGACTTTGTTGGTATCCAGACGTGCAGGATGCTTGAAGGCATCCTGAATGGCATTTTTGGTGATTTCGTTAAACACTACACGCTGATAACGCGAATCATCACCACCGATGACTTCTTTTAAATGCCAGGCAATCGCTTCCCCTTCCCTATCCATATCCGTTGCCAGATAGACTTCATCGACTTGCGATGCCAGTTTCTTAAGTTCGGCTACCACATGTTCTTTGCCCGGAAGGACTTCATATTTGGCTTTCCAGTCATGTTCCGGATCAACCCCCATGCGGTTAATCAGGGCCAGTTGTGATTTTTCAGCTTTTTCTGCATCTGTCAGTTTGGTACGTGTCGTCGGCTTTTTCTCTGTCGATTTTACAGAACCGCCTGTCGGCAAGTCACGTACATGACCCACCGATGATTTTACGATGTAGTTCGGACCAAGGTACTTATTGATTGTTTTCGCTTTTGCAGGCGACTCCACAATCACTAGGGCACGCTTACTTCCAGCGTCGGGAGACTTCGCTGTGCTGCTTTTTGATGTGGACCGAGGAGCGTTCGCCATAATTAACCGTTAATCCTGTTTATTTCTAAATTAAAGTTCAGCCAAAGCATGTAACAGTGCCTTGATGTCATCAAGTTGTGTTGCTCTAAGGTCAGATTCTTCATCCCAATACATGCCGACACAGTTGGCCTGCATATCAATAGCATAAATGCCTTTTAATGCAATGGGAAAATCTTTAAATTTCTCATCACCCTGCACAATTTCGAGTTTATTATCGACAACACGGGCGCGCATCAGGGGCAAACGGGCTTCCGGCATCAACACACTGTAGTACGCAACCATACTGGCACGGCTTTCAGTCGCCTTCGGGATTTTGGTCCAGTCTGGTGCCACTACCAAACGTGGATGCAGACCCATTTTACGGGCTTTGTCACGCATCAGTCCCAGAGCTTTTTCCCGAGGACTTACACGCAACCCGAAAATCGACCCTATAACGAAAATGATGATGACCACCGTCACCCAGATTCCAGTGTTTTCCATAGTTCAACCTTTATGTTCTATTATTAGAGTTGCATAAGCAGAATATAAAACGCAAGTTTGCACGATGAAATTAATTCAGGAACATTTCATGACTATATAAAATTTCATGACCATTCCAGTAAATATAACCTTTCTCGATCAGCTCCTTAAGCAGCAAGCGGATATCCGATTTGGGAAATAACTGCTCCAGTAAATCACGTAATTCATAAATATCTTTGGGTTTATTACCCTGGAGTTCACGCAGTTTACGCGCCACTTCGAGTTGTACCGGATCAATCCGGCCAAAGTTCTTGAACAGGTCCTGCTGGGCCGACTGGATCGATGACTTGAGCGATTCAGATTCAACAGGAACCTCATCAACTTTTAGCTGGGAAATGACCTGATCCAGTTTTGGATTTTCAACCGGACTTTGTTCATCTAAATCGAGTTGCAGCCATTGTTTCAGGACTTTTTTCCGGAAGCTGATTTGCTCGTCATAACGTTTGACGATTTTCAGGTTAATCAACATGCCGACCACATGCTGGGCTTTTAGCGGCATCACTTGCAGAATATTCGCTACTGAATTTTTCAGGCTTTCCACTGTATGGGGCTTGCCGCTCATTTTCCCTAATGCATCACAGTATTTTTTCACCAGTTGCAAGGCGGGTTTGTTCTTGATGGCGTCCAGACTAGGAAGATGATTCTTAGGTTGATCTGTTGGAATGCTTATCTCATCAGGCTGGATCTGAATCAGGTGACACGGAATATCAGAAGCCTGTAGCATCTGCTGCAACATCTCGCTGCTGTCCATCGCCGAAATCAGCTCAACCTCGGATTCCGGCTCTAATAGCGCCATGAGCTGTCCGACGATCACGGCATATTCATATTCTTTCTGAGGTGACTCAGGCGTGTCCAGTACTACAACCTGACCACTACTCACCCAGCCAGCCAGCTCGGTTAAATCCTTTAAGGAGAATTCAAATTTTCCGGCACAGCTAAACAGGTATAAAGTCGAGTAATGCGCCACAATCTCACGCATTAACTTAGCTGTGGGGAAATTATTTTCGAGATCGAGTAGAACAACTTTTGGGTGCATGGGACGCAATTCCGGAATGTACCTGAGAGCCATTATTAGAGTAGGAAGTGAGTGAAAGGTCAAATAATTTTACGGATAATCTGCCGATGGCACTGCTATAGACCTATTTTGACAGAGTCTCCACCCTCAGGATAGGAAATGCCTGCAAGCAAGCTTTTTTACAAACGGGAATATGGGTGGCTAACAGGAAAATTTCTTTTACGTCTGATGATTACACTGCGCTTTACTAATTTTATATACTCATGCAAAACGACTTAAAGTCTGATTCAAAAAAATATTCCTCTTTTCTGAGACTTATAAATTGGTCTATCTTTATTTTTGATTAAAAAAACCCTTAGATCAGCTAAGGGTCATTCTTGTAATTAAATCATTGCTTGCAAATTAATAATGCGGTGGCCGATCTGCAACTGGATCAAATTCTGCAATACCTTTAGACAGATCGGAGGACTCAACACGTTGATATAACAGCTGCATTTGCTGTTTCAGGTCAGCAATTTCCAGACTCTGTTTGGCCACCTGATCATTCAACTGTTCAACTAAATCGTCTAAAAATGCAATTCGCACTTGCAAATCTTCAATGGGTGCGGAAAATGACGCCTGATCATTTAGATTTTGTTGTTTAGTCATTTAAAGTCCTCACTGGGGGATTTCAGGAAACATTATGGCCTATATTACCCTTAGGGATGTCCAACTTGCGTTTGGTGGACCTGCCCTGCTCAACGGCGCGAATTTTAACTTGGAACGCGGCGAACGAGTGTGTTTGATTGGCCGTAATGGTGAGGGTAAGTCTACCTTACTTAAGCTGATTGAAGGAAGCTTGCTGCCGGATAGCGGTGAAGTTTCCTTACAAAATGGCATTACCATTTCCATGCTGGCACAAGATGTACCGATGGATTCAGGTAAAGTGGCTGATATCGTGGCAGACGGTGCCGGTGAAGCTGCCGAAGTGTTGCGTGCCTATCATGAAGCCAGTGAAGCCTGTGTGCTAGGTGACATGGACGCCTGTGAGCGTATGGGGAACCTGCAACACAAAATGGATCAGCTGGATGGCTGGGCACTGGAAACCAAGGTCAATTCGATTTTAAGTAAAATGGGACTGGACCCGGAGGCAGATCTTGCCGATTTGTCTGGGGGCCGGAAACGTCGTGTCCTGCTAGCACGTGCTTTACTTACCCAACCCGATGTCCTGTTACTGGATGAACCGACGAACCATCTGGATGTAGAAAGTATCGAATGGCTGGAAAAATTTCTGCTCGATCAGAATAATTTAACCTTACTATTTATTTCACATGACCGTGCCTTTGTCGATAGCATTGCCACCCGTATTGTGGAGCTGGATCGTGGTCAACTGCGCAGTTATGAGGGTAACTATTCACGTTATCTAGACCTGAAAGCGCAGCAAATGGAAGCTGAAGAAAAACAAAATGCGCTATTCGATAAAAAGCTTGCTGAAGAAGAAGTCTGGATCCGTCAGGGCATTAAAGCCCGTCGTACCCGTAATGAAGGCCGTGTGCGTGCCCTGAAAGCATTGCGTGAAGAATCTAAGGCACGTCGTTCACAGCAAGGTAAAGTGACGATGGCAACTCAGGATGCCAACCGTTCAGGCAAACTGGTGTTTGAAATTGAGAACCTGAGTGTGAAATTCGGTGACAACACACCAATCATCAATAACTTCTCTGCACTTGTACTGCGTGGCGATCGTATCGGTCTGGTCGGCGATAACGGTGTGGGTAAAACTACACTCATTAAAGCCATTCTGGGTGAGATAGAACACGGCGGCACGGTGAAGACCGGTACGCAGCTTGAAGTGGCCTATTTTGACCAGTTACGTAATGCGCTGGACCTGGAAAAATCAGTGAAAGATAACGTATCAGAAGGTTCTGACCATGTGGATGTGAATGGTAACCGCCGTCATATCTATAGTTATTTACAAGATTTCCTGTTTTCGCCAGAACGTGCCCGTACACCAGTCAAAGCTTTGTCGGGTGGTGAGCGTAACCGTATCCTGTTGGCGAAACTGTTACTCAAACCATCAAATCTGATTGTGATGGATGAGCCAACCAATGACCTGGATATGGTAACACTAGAGTTACTTGAAGAAATGCTCAGTGGCTATACAGGCACCTTACTGTTGATCTCGCATGACCGGGCCTTCATGGACAATGTGGTGACATCCACTTGGGTCTTTGATGGTAAGGGCAATATTGACGAATATGTTGGCGGTTATCAGGATTATCTGGAACAGCGTCCAGACCAAACTGTAGTTGACCAAAAAAGTGCCGTGAAAAAGGCCATGGCCAAAGCGGAAGCCGAGGCGGCGCCAGTTGCTGCTAAGAAAGTTAAGCTTAGCTACAAGGACCAGCGCGCACTTGAGCAACTTCCGGCTGAAATAGAAGCGCTGGAAAAAGAGCAGACCGAGATCAATGTTCAACTGGCTGATGGCGCTTTATTCGTAACCGATTCTGATAAAGCTCTGAAACTTTCTAACCGTTTGTCAGAAATTGATGAGCTATTACTGGAAAAATTAGAGCGCTGGGAAGAGCTGGACAATATGAATAACGGCTAAATATTCTACTAGTCTTTATTAAAGCATCTGTATTCGGACAGATGCTTTTTTATTTCAAGAATCTTCTCTGTTAGACTGCTGCTAATCTTTTAGCCCTATGTTGTTCTATGAGTACCCAGCCTGCATATCAACCCGGTGAATTTCAATGGTCATTCCTGTTACCTCAATACTGGGGTAATTGGCTAGGCATTATTTTCCTGATGATTCTGGCAATCTTACCCTGGGCCATTCAGCACCGTCTGGCTGTCTGGCTAGGCAAGCTTTCCTTTAAATACCTTAAATCGCGCCGTGAAACCACACTTCGCAATCTGCAGGTTTGTTTTCCGGAATGGTCTGCAGAGCAGGTACAGGACAATGCACGTCAGGTGTTTATTGACCAAATGCTGGGTTTGTTTGAGACCTTAAATGCCTGGTATAGCCCGAAATGGTTTCAGGGTCGTGTCAGTATCGAAGGCCTGGAACATATTCAGCAGGCACAAGCTAAAGGCCAAGGCATGCTGCTCTTAGGTACACATTCCACCTTGCTGGATGCTGGCGGTTATCTTTGCGCACAGTATTTTGAACCAGATGTGGTTTATCGTCCGCAGAACAATCCTCTTTTGGACATGCTGATTTATCGTTGTCGTGCCACAATTTATGCTCATCAGATTGATCATGACGATATGCGTGGTCTGGTACGCAACCTGAAAAATGGCCATGCCATCTGGTACAGTCCGGATCAGGATTACGGGTTAAAACAAGGGGTGATGGCACCATTCTTTGGCGTCCCGGCAGCAACTGTCACCGCACATCGTCGTTTACTGAAAATGACTAAAGCGGCTGCCATTCCTTTATATTTTTATCGTCATGGCGATATCAAAAATCCTCGTTACCATGTGCTGATTGAACCGGCACTGGAGAATTTTCCTGGTGAAAATGAAATCGAGGATGCGACTCGCGTGAATCGGGTGATCGAGCAGCAGTTACGCATCGCACCAACCCAGTATATGTGGTTCCACCGCCGCTTTAAGACCCGCCCTGAAGGCTATAAATCAATTTACTGATTCGGTTTAATCCCAGGGTTTTAAACCGTAACTTAAAATCCTGGATCACTTTACAGTTTTCAGTGACAGGCCACTGATTCAGAAAGTAGCGCTGAAATACGCTGTTTCATTGACTGCGTTTTCATGAGTAATTAGGGATTAATATCTATTACTCTCAAAATACGGCATTAAATTAAACAAATTATTCTTATCATCAAGAATATATTATAAAAATAAGCACTTAAAATAACTTAACCCGAGCTCTACATCCTGTAAAACTCGGGTTAATGAGGTTGTGCTTCCACATATTATAATTAGTTCTGCTTATTTGTGATTTCCCTTTCATCATCATGTCCATGATGTTTTCATTCAGCTTCGTCTTCCTTATGAGAATATCCTTTCTCGACTCCTTGTGCTGATAAACCTAGAATACCCAGATTCCATGGCTTTTCCCATTCGCAAGAAGCGCAAACTCCTGTAAGCAATATCGTACACTTTTCTTCTAAAAACCTAAGAAATTTTACCGCCTTCTTTATAAGCCATCGCAATTTCATCAGTCACTGTTTTTTCCTCTTTCTCTGCTTTCTGAATCCCCTCTTTGATAGCTTCTTGGGCTTCTTCTTCATCATCTTCGGTCTGCTCTAATTCTTCCTGAATATGCTCGAACACCCGACCAGTTTGTAAAATCAGAAACACCGGAAAATGATCAGAGCCTACATGGGGGAGACGCTCCATATGTACTAGGGCAAAATCGGTACTATGAAAAACATGATCGAGCGACCAGCGGAAAAAAGGATAATCGGCATGAAAAGTATTTACATAATGACGTCCCACCCGGGGGTCCAATAGTCCGCTGATGCGTTGAAACAGCCGTGTGGTACGTGACCAAGCCACATCATTCAGATCACCCATGACGATACAGCTTTCATCCAGATCTTTAATCTGATCACCCACAATCAACAATTCGGCATCACGCAAGGTGGAATCCTTGGCCTCGGTCGGGCTCGGTGGTTTTGGATGCAGACAGTAAAGTCGTACCGGCTGTCCCGAGCGTAAGATCACAGTGGTATGAATTGAAGGAATCTCGTCACTTAAAATAAACTTGACTTGAGTATTGCTGAGTTTGAGTTTGCTATACAGGTGCATGCCATACAAGTTATCCAAAGGCACGGCTACACGATAAGGATAATCTGCTTCAATCACCGCCAGTTCATTTTGCCAGGTTTGATCCGTTTCCAGCGTTAAGACCAGGTCTGGCTGATGGGTCTGGATCTGTTTAATCAGCAGATGATATTGGTTATTGGTGGTCAGCACATTTGAAACAATCAGGGAGATTTGTCGCTGCGGATCCAGCTGATCCTGTTTGACCTGTTTGACCTGGTTTTTCCAGACAAAGGTATAGGGCAATACCATTTTTAGCTGATAGGCCAAGGCAGCAATCAGACCAATAAAAAGTAGCTGGTTAAACCAGGTCCAGGGATGCTCAAGCACTAAAAACAGCACAAAGGTGATAAAGCCCACGGCCAGAATTTGTAACCTTGGAAAATCCGCACCTCGAATCCACCATTGGTCACTCGGGATCAGTGACCAGAAACTTAACCAAATGACAATGATTGCCATAATTTGGATAACCCATATCATAAGTGCGCTCTTTAATAAGTTGTTATTTTTTCTAAAAGAAAAGTGACGTTATCAATTTTGTATGTATCATAAAGTAGATATTTTTCTCAAGAATATTGATGTTTTGATTGTGTAGCACTTGCAGTCACCTCCCTTTTTGATACACTCGAATCCCTTTTGATTTTTTTAACGCACCGAGGCAAAGTGACATGAAAGTAGGTCTGGTCGGTTGGCGCGGGATGGTTGGTTCCGTCCTTATGCAACGTATGGTTGAAGAGAATGATTTTGCTCATTTTGAGCCCTTCTATTTCTCTACCAGTAATGCGGGTGGTGAAGCACCGGCATTTGGCGGTAAGACTGCCCCAGCACTTATGGATGCGACAGACATCAATAGTCTGAAGCAAATGGATGTCATTATTACCTGCCAAGGTGGCGACTATACCTCTGAAGTTTTCCCGAAACTGAAAGCGGAAGGCTGGAACGGTTACTGGATTGATGCAGCATCCACCTTACGCATGGATGATGAAGCGATTATCGTACTTGATCCGGTCAACATGAACGTGATCAAAGATGGTCTGGTCAAAGGCACCAAGACTTTTGTCGGTGGTAACTGTACGGTTTCCCTGATGTTGATGGGCTTAGGCGGTCTGTTCCAGAACAATCTGGTGGAATGGGCAACTTCTATGACTTATCAGGCAGCTTCCGGTGCTGGTGCGCAAAACATGCGTGAGCTGATCAATGGTATGGGTTATTTATATAACAATACCAAAGAGTTGCTGGATGATCCACGTTCTCCAATTCTGGATATCGACTCCAGAATTGCTGAACTACAACGTGGTGAAGGCTTCCCGTCTGCAAACTTCGGCGTACCTTTGGCAGGTTCATTGATTCCTTATATCGACAAGCAGCTGGAAAGCGGCCAGTCGAAAGAAGAATGGAAAGGCCAGGTTGAAACCAACAAGATTCTGGGCAACCAGCAGATCGTACCGATTGACGGTCACTGTGTGCGTATTGGTGCTATGCGTTGTCACTCTCAGGCATTGACGTTGAAACTGAAAAAAGATGTACCTTTGGATGAGATCGAAGACATCATTGCAGGTGCCAATGACTGGTCTAAAGTGATTCCAAATACTCGCGAAGCATCCATGACAGATCTGACTCCTGTTGCTGTAACAGGTACTTTAAGCGTTCCAGTCGGCCGTCTGCGCAAGCTGAATATGGGTAAAGAATATCTGGGTGCGTTCACTGTAGGTGACCAGTTACTTTGGGGTGCGGCTGAACCATTACGCCGTATGCTGCGTATTCTGATTGACTATAAGAACGCTTAAGTTTCCGTCAGGAAATAAAGCCCTAAGCCGATCTTTATTGATCGGCTTTTTTGTGTAACTATTAAGTAAGTATTTTACAAAAAACAAACATCCCGTTAATCTATAATTTTCGCTATGCGATAATGACTGAGCTCACAGATGACTGTATATAACAAATTAAAGCTTGCCATTTTAGCCATTGTTGCTTCACAAAATATTCATGCGATAAATGTAGATCCAGTACAAATCCAGTCTGCACCTGGGGAATTACTTTATGCAGAAATGACCTTCCGGCAGTCTGATATCAATTTACCCATTGAGGTCAGTCTGGCTTCGCCTGAAGATTTAATGTCAATTGGTGCATCGCATCAGCCACCGGGTCATCTGAACTTTTTTACCCGGCGCAGCAATAATGGCACAGGTGTCATTACCATTACCTCTTCACGACCAATGACGGATCGGGAACTTAATATTATTGTCAAAATCAAGGAAGGTAATGCTGCACGCCTGCAACATGTGCGTACCATTTTAAGACCTAAAACCGATTTGTTACAGGCGAGCCTGAAACAGAATGAACGTCCGCTTGCGCCAGTTGTAGTAGTCAGTGAAAAAGATATTGCGCTGAACTTACCCGTAAGCAGCCATTACAATACGGCAGCCTCCACATCCCTAAACAAGCAACCGGTTTTACAAAAGCCGCTGGCATTACAATCGACAACACCCCCTGCCTTATCGAACACTTCGATTCCTAAAACTGCATCGTCTGCGCCAACTGTCACGACAGCAATTCATGCTCAGACGGTCGCTCCCGTGCTTAAAAACGAATCTGTCACGGCATCCCAGACCCAAGCTTCAGATGCCGTACCAAAGCCCGCTACTGCAGCATCAACTCCAAGCAAATCAGCCAGTATGTTGCCAGAAAATCAAACCACGTCAGGGCAAAATAAAGGAGCTGTACAGAAAGCTGTAGAATCCGGTTCTGATCACCAGACAGCCTCCAGTGATCCTTTGGTGAAGAAGTTTGCTGAGGAGCAAGCCAGAAAAGCTGCTGCTTCTGCCCATCCGGTGAAAACTCCACCTCCAGCAACTGCCAAGGCTAAACCAGTCCAAGCAACTTCAAACCAGGTTAAACCGACTTATGTGGTTCAATCTAATGAGTCATTGTGGGGGATTGCTTCAAGAATTGCCGAACAGCAGCAGCGTCCGGTCAATGAAGTCATGCAGCAAATTAAAAAAGACAATGAGCATGCCTTTATTGGTGGAAATGCCAATCGTCTACGTAAGGGTGCAGCACTCAACTTAAACTCGGCCCATACCACACCTGCACCCATTAAAGTCTCTGCAGCATCTCAGACAGAGCGACCTTCCACGCCCGCTGCCAAAACAAAATACCGTTTAAATCAGGCAGAAATGAGTCTGGTGGCTGAGAACCAGCACAATTCTGGACAGCTTTCTGCAAACCAGAACACAGAACACAATCAAACTTCAAAGGAATTGTCATTAAAAGTTATGACAGCCCGAGAAAAAACCGTTAAATTACAGAGAAACGTAACTGAATTAGAATTGGCACTCAATCAGAAGGATCACAGAATTCAGTTATTAAATGCGCGTCTGGCCCAGCTACAACAACAGCTCAAAGCCCAACAAGCAGATAAAAAGCCAATTAATTAAAAAGTTACACATGACGATTTATTGGGATAGGCGAACTTAAACTACTCTATCCCCAAGGGGTAAAACATGCTGATTTATGTGATTCCATTAGTGATATTGATCATCGTATTAATTGTCTTTAAAAAAAGACAAGATGCTCAAGAATCAGATAAAGCAAAAACTAAAACGGTAAAAGCGAAAAAAACTGGCTCTGCATCAAAAGCAGCCCCACAAAAAACCAAAGTGGTTGAGCCAGTCGCGGTCGCAAAAAAATCAGCAACACCATTATCAGCAGAAACACGCAAGAAAATTGAAGGCCTGATTCAGGAACGTAATTTTTTTGCAGCTGAAGCGCAGATCAATCAGGCATTGAACCGGGATAATTCCCAGCATGAACTCTATCTGTTGTTATTGGATATTCATATCTTACAGCAAGATGATTTTGCGATTACCCAACTGATTAATCATATTCGTGTTCTGAAAATCGATGAACTTCTCTCTCAGGCTGAAGAAAAAAGAAGCGCCTATGAAAGAGACAAATCGATTAAACCAGATCCAGTTTCTAAGTCTGTTGTTCCCGCATCGAATATAAGTGATTTTGATGAATTGAGTCTTACATCACTTCCTGTGGATACAAAAGCTGGTTTAGCATTCGAGCAACTACAACAAGAAAGTGCGCCAGTTAAAGAAGAACCAGCACCTCTTGAATTTAATTTTAAGCCGAGTGCTGCGCCTGCCTCAACCAGCGCAACAAAGACTGAGCCTGAACAAGACAACAGTTTTGACTTTAATCCAAAGAGTAGCTTTACTCAGAGTGTGCCGACTGAATCAGCACCAGTAGAGGTTAATGAAGTTCAGTTTGACTTTGAATCTTTTAAAGTAGAGCCAACAACGTCAGAAATTTCTTCTGTAGCTTCTGATCGTCTAGAAACAGATTCTGAAAATAAAACGAATCTTAATCAGATTCCTGATCTTGATCTCAATTTAAGCACTAATAATGAACAGTTACCGGCTAGCGATGAAGAAATCAAGCCTCTAGATTTTTCATTCTCACTTGACACACCTGTACCAGCAGCTGAGAAAATTGCGGTGCCAGAGACTGAGTTTGATCTGTCCAGTTTGACAGCTGCAGCACCTGTGACAGAACCAACGCCACAAACTAATCTATCAAGCATAGATTTTAAATTAGATCATTTAGAAACCACGCCAGAAGCACCTGCTGTCCCAGCAATGAATTTCGAGAGTTCTGCAGCGGTCAACCAGCATGATCCGCTGGTGCAATCTTTCCCGGAATTACTGGATGTTAATGAAGCAAGTCTTAACCTCGACCTTGCCCAGCAATATATTCAGCTCGGTGCCTATGCTGCTGCCCGTGAAATTATTGCAGAACGAGAAACTGAATATACAGCTGATCAGAAACAACGAGCAGAGCAATTACTGAATCAAATCGCATCCTGATGCATTTCGATTTAAACTAAAGCAGGCAAAAATTGGCTGCTTTTTTTATGATAAAAAATATTGCATTAATTTATATGGGCGGCACATTCGGCTGCGTGGGAGATCCTCTCGCACCAATGCCTGCTGATTTATTTATTCCTAAACTCGAAGAGATACTTGCAGAGCAGTATTTCGTCGAATACCATCAGGCACCCGTCATTAAGGACAGCAGTGCCTGCACGGCAACCGATTGGCTGCAACTGGTACAGTTTATTCAGCAACTGCAATCCCGGCAGATCCAGCATTTTGTGATTATTCACGGTACAGATACGCTGAGTTATGCCAGTGCAGTTCTCGCACACCTGATTGCAGACTCAGCACACGTGGTGCTGACCGGTAGCCAGTACCCGCTGCTGACTGCTCAAGGGGATCAACAGCGCGAATTTAGTGATGCTCTGGATAACCTTAGATTTGCATTAGATTCGGTCAGCAGCTGTAGCGCCGGGGTCTACCTGGCATTCCATCATCGGTTGCTACATGCACAAACTGCCCTCAAACAGCATACTACCGAGCTCAATGCCTTCTCCGGTCTTGATGCCAGCATTGCCATCCCAACCGGTCAGACATGCTATCAGGTCAGGGCAGAAGATATTGCAAAAGCGGCTGGATTTAACTGCATGAGTATCATGATGCAGCCGATCGATCTGGCTCAGCAGCTGAATAATCTAAATACCTTATTGGCGCGACCACCCCATTTTTTATTTCTGCAAGGTTTCGGTACTGGCAATCTTGCAGTCAATGATGCCCTGATTGCGTTCCTTGATCAGCTGTATGATCGGGGTTGTATTTCTGTCTTGACCACCCAAGTTCCTTTTGGTGCGACAGATCAGCGCTATGCCATTGCAGAATGGGTCAATCACTGCAAAATTTTACTGAATGAAAGTTATGGACATGCGGATCTGTATGCAAAAGCCCTGAAAATGTATTTACAATACGACACTGTAGAGCAATGGCATCGTCATTGGTACGATCAATAAGGTTTGAGGTCATTATGCAGCGTTTTGCGGTGGGAATTGAGTTTTGTGGAATGCATTATCGGGGATGGCAGACTCAACAGCCGGGAGTTGCAAGCGTACAGGAAACCATTGAAAAGGTCCTGAGCAAAGTTGCCGATCAACCCATTAGCCTGCATGGTGCCGGCCGTACGGATGCGGGTGTACATGCCACCAATATGGTGGCGCATTTTGATACCGATGCCCTGCGTTCAGAACGTGGCTGGCTGATGGGCTGCAATAGCCAGCTACCTAAAGATATCTCGATCCAGTGGATCAAGGAAATGGATCAGAGTTTCCATGCCCGATTTAAGGCACAGGCGCGCCGTTATCGTTATGTGGTCTATAATCATCCTGTCCGTCCTGCCTTGCTGCATAAACAGGTCACCCATGTCTATGCACCGCTCGATGTCGAACAGATGATACGGGCCGCAAAAAAGTTTGAAGGCACACATAATTTTGAAAGCTTCCGCGCTGCCGCCTGTCAGTCCAATCAGCCAGTCCGCCATGTCAGTCATTGCCGTCTGATCCGGCATGGTCAATATCTGGTGCTCGATATTCAAGCCGATGGTTTCCTGCACCATATGGTGCGAAACATTATGGGCTGCTTACTGGAAATTGGTCAGGGGATGTATGCTGCCGAGCATATTGATACTATTTTCGCGGCAGAAGACCGTAAAGCTGCTGGCGTGACCGCACCAGCAGATGGTTTATATTTTATTCATGCCGACTATCCGGCGCAGTTTGAATTACCGGAATTACCCTTAGGGCCACATTGGCTGAATATGCCGGAATAGTTTTTAAATTTTTTAGAATATTTACCTCCCCTAACCCCTCCTGAAAGGAGGGGAATTCCTCCCTTTTTTAAAGGGAGGTTAGGAGGGATTTTTAACGCTGCTTGCGCTTTCTATATTCCACCGGTGTTTCATTGGTCCAGCGCTTAAAAGCCCGGTAGAAGGTGCTTGGCTCGGAAAAACCGGTCAGATACACAATTCGTTCAACACTTTCATTGGTATTTGCCAGTAAACGCTTGGCCAAACGACAGCGATAATCCGACAGAATCTGCTGAAAACTGGTACATGCCTCACTCAGTTGCGTTCTCAACCGCCGTGGCGTGATATTTAGTTGTGCAGCTACAGTTTCCAGCGTGGTGTCCCCACTTTCCAAAGTAGAGCCAATCGCACGGCGCACTTCACCAACCAGGTCATATCGTGCCAGTTCCTGCAGCTTTTCAATGGCCAGTTGCTCATGCAGCTGTAATAGCTCAGGTTCAGCCTGCCATAACGGATATTCCAGAATACTTGGGTCAAAATACAGACGGGTTTCTTTCTGGCCCAGACTCACGGGACACTCGTAAACCCGGAAGTATTCCTCATCAGGAGCTCCTTTGGAAAAATTGAAATCAATATAAATCGGTTCAAAACGCCCTTCAGTAATAAACTTAAAAAACCGGAGTACACCTGACATGGCGCATTCAGTAAAATGACGATTCACCAGACTTTCAGCAAAAGGCTGTTCACCATTGGTTAAATAGCAGCGATCATCTTCGATCACTAACTTGGCAGCAAATGCATCACTGATCAGTCGCTGATAGGCCAAAGCACGTTTCAGTCCTTCACCAAAGTTTTCAGATGAAACAAACAGGTGTTCAATGACCTGACCACGATAAAGTGGCAAGTGCTCACCCAGATGCAATCCAATGTCCGGGTCCTTGCTAACTTCCTCTGCGGCTACCCAGAAGGCATACTGGGCGCTTAGCGGCGTACGGTCATTGGCCTCGACCTGATTTAAAGCAACTCCTGCTTTGGTCAAAAGTTCTTCTGTTGGCAACCCTGCACGACGAATCGCCTGATAGCCCAAACGTAATACGACTGATGCATCCGTTAGCTGACTCACTCAAAAGCCTTCCTTGTATGTACTTCATTTATACTTAAAAAGATTAATTTTAGATTAACTGTGATTGACCAAACTGACAACAGAAACTGGTGTCTTTTTAGTTAAAAAATTATCGTGACAGTTCGCTTATTTTACTGGCAGATGATCAGTCTAACGCCCGTTTCATCTTGTTTTTTACAAAAAAATTGACTATAATTTGCGCCTTCCCAATTTATTCATTCAGGTAGGCTATGGCCAATAAAGAGGAACTCATCGAGTTCGAAGGCGTTGTCACCGAGACGCTTCCTAATACTATGTTCCGTGTACGTTTAGAGAACGGTCACGAAGTGATTGCCCACATCTCTGGTAAAATGCGTAAACACTATATCCGTATTTTAACTGGCGACAGTGTGAAGGTTGAAATGACACCTTATGATTTGACTAAAGGTCGTATCACCTATCGTGCACGCTAAGTTTTAGCGCAAGCAAAAGCCACTGTTAGTGGCTTTTTTTATGACTTTAATTTACCCACGAATAAATCAATTTGACACGGGCTAATAATTTCTGGATTATTCATTTAATTAAAATACATGCATAAAAACAATGAATATGAAGTGCTTAATCCTGCTTTCCAGCTTGTTTCTCGTTGCCTGTGCCACTGGCGGCAATCAGCATCTGCATCAGTCCCTCCAACCCTATGTCGGTCAAACTGCAACACAGGTTCGCAGTCAACTTGATCTTCGTGCCATGGGATTCAAAACCTCGCAGAAACCGATTCAAACCACAGAATCTCTCAGCTACACTATTTTTCGGGATATGAATATTCCAATGGGCACACCGAATATTAGTCAAAGTATTTCAATCGGTGCACCCATGCCACCCCCCTCAAATGGAGGTTATATCATCGAGATGAAATGCCAAATCTGGTTTGACTTGAAAGATGACATTGTTCAGGAGATTCGCTATACCGGCAGAGCTTGCTGACTTTTCTCCAGTTAAGTTCAGAGCCTGTATCGGATTAAATAAAGACATCCAAGCTCATTACGCTACCCCTTTACCGTGTGTCAAATTACAACAATCACCCTGCCATTTTCTGCCTAAACTAGTCTTCAGTCAGTCCTGTGCAGGAGTGAATTATATTATGTTGTTATCTTCTCATCGACTATCCGTGATTCTCCTGGGTGTATGCATCGGCATGACCGGTTGTACACACTCTCCAACCACCACCCCGACTGAACGGGAAGCTTACTTGCAGCAGTTTATTGGTCAAAGCAGTCAGTTTATCGATCAAAATCTGGATCTGAAACGCCTGGGTTATCAACAGGTCAGTGGCCCCATACTCAGCGCCCGGCAATTAAGCTATGTGGTACAACGTCCTATTTCTATTCCTCTGCCTTCAGCAGGGAATGGACCCGTCCCTATCCCTATCAGCCCTGCAGACAGTTATGATGTTGATCTGAAATGTAAAATTACTTTTTTACTAAAAAATAATATTGCAACAGCTGTCCGTACTTCAGGTCGAACCTGTTAATTATTTTCAGATTCGAAATTCCAGCCATTAAAAAACGCAGCCTTGAGCTGCGTTTTTTAATCAAAACTGCCTTAACTTAATGCAGCCACTACCGCTTGACCCATTTCAACCGTACCGACTTTTTGCATGCCTTCAGACATGATATCTGCCGTACGCAAGCCTTGATCCAAGACCTGACCAACTGCATCTTCAATCGCTTTTGCAGCTGCTTCTTCACGGAAGGTATAACGTAGCATCATTGCGACGGAAAGAATCGTCGCTAATGGATTTGCCAAGTTTTGACCGGCGATATCTGGTGCAGAACCATGACAAGGCTCATACATGCCTTTGCCATTTTCATCCAGAGATGCCGATGGCAACATACCGATTGAACCTGTGAGCATCGCTGCTTCATCCGACAAGATATCACCGAACAGATTCGAGGTTACAATCACGTCAAACTGCTTCGGTGCACGTACCAGCTGCATCGCCGCATTATCGACATACATATGCGATAAATTAATTTCAGGATATTCAGCATCTTTTAGCGCAGTCACTGTCTGTTTCCACAGTTCAGTTACTTCAAGCACGTTGGCTTTATCCACTGAACATACTTTACCACCGCGCAAATTGGCCATTTCAAAGGCGACTTTGGCGATACGCTTGATTTCAGACTCTGAATAGACGTCGGTGTTATAGCCTTGCTTCTCGCCATTTTCCAGTTCACGGATACCACGTGGCTGACCGAAGTAAATTCCACCTGTTAATTCACGCACAATCAGAATATCCAGACCTGCGACGATTTCAGGTTTTAAGCTTGAAGCATCAGCCAGTTGCGGATAAAGAATCGCTGGGCGCAAGTTGGCAAACAGGTTCAGTTCACTACGCAATTTCAATAAACCACGTTCCGGACGGATTGAACGCTCAATCGTATCCCATTTTGGACCGCCCACGGCACCCAGTAGAATCGCATCAGCTTTTTTAGCCTGCTCAGACGTTACGTCTGGATACGGTGAACCATGCGCATCAATAGCTGCACCACCGAGCAAGCCCTGTTCCCATGTCAAATCAAGATTAAATTTTTCATTTACACGAGTCAGCACCTGCTCTGCCGCTTTGACAATTTCAGGACCGATACCGTCACCAGCTAAAATCAAAATTTGTTTAGACATGAGATTTTCCGTTTAAAACGTCAGATTCAGACCTGACAGAGGTTAAATTTTCTTTTCTACAAACTCTGCAATCCCGGTGACTGCATTATAGGGTTTGCAAAAACGACGAATGGTTTTTTGCTCTTGTACCAGATCTACGCAGAGCGGATCCGGTGCCGAAGCATTTAATAAACTGCTGCTACGCGCACTACGGTTACGGAACATCTTTAAGCTATAGCGGTTATTGGCATGAAAGCGATGGAATACATGCAAGGTTTCTGCTTTATCCTTACTGATTGGATAAAAACGCACGACCAGTTCATGCTGTCCTGCTGGCACGGATAGATAAACTGGATTGGCCTGATTTAAGTTTTTAGCCTGCAAGCGTACCAGTTTCTGCTTCAATGCTTCAGCACCAATGCGGCCATTGTCGGCATGGACGATAATGGTCTGGTTGAAACGCTCAAACTGGCAATCAGCTGTCCCTGTACAGTAAATCAGGACATTATTTTTGCTCTCAGTACTTGCTTTGGCATGCTTGAGTTTCATCGTGTCAATGCTTTGACATGCAGCCAACATCACCGATACCGTACTTAAAGCAAGCCACTGTTTCCAATAATTCGCCATAATGTCTGTCTTACCCAATCAAAAAACCTAATAATCTTTCGATATTAGCAAGAGCCTCGCAGTCACGCTATGACAATTTTTGCTGATTTATTCGTGAATTTCGGCAAATACCCAAGGGCGTGATTGTTTGGTTTTTTCCTCATAGGCACGGATATCATCCGCTACCTGCAAAGTTAAGCCAATATCATCAAGACCATTCAACAGGCAATGCTTGCGAAATGGATCCACTTCAAACTTAAAGCTTTCGCCCGTAGGGGTACGAACTTCTTGTGCCTGCAAGTCAATGGTCAACTGATAGCCTTCAGCTGCTGCACACTCCTTAAATAACTGCTCAACAATATCTTCAGCCAAAATCACAGGCAACATACCGTTTTTAAAACAGTTATTAAAGAAAATATCAGCAAAGCTTGGCGCAATTACGGTACGGAAACCATATTCGCTCAAAGCCCACGGCGCATGTTCACGGCTAGAACCACATCCAAAGTTGGCACGTGAAATTAAAATAGACGCACCCTGATAACGTGGCTGGTTCAAGACAAAGTCCGGATTGATCGGACGAACTGAATTGTCCTGACCTGGATGACCTTCATCCAGATAACGCAATTCATCAAATAAATTTTCACCGAAACCGGTACGTTTGATCGATTTCAAAAACTGTTTTGGAATAATTAAATCTGTATCGACATTGGCACGGTCTAAAGGTGCAACGATACCTTGTTCAACGGTATAAGCTTTCATGTCTGTGCTCCTACGTACCAATTAAAATGAACGAACATCAACAAAGTGACCTGCAATCGCAGCAGCGGCTGCCATGGCTGGACTCACCAGATGAGTACGACCGCCATTGCCCTGACGACCTTCAAAGTTACGGTTCGAAGTCGACGCACAATGCTCGCCTGGTTGTAACTTGTCGGCATTCATCGCCAGACACATTGAACAGCCGGGTTCACGCCATTCGAAGCCCGCTTCGACAAATACTTTGTCCAGACCTTCCGCTTCTGCCTGGGCTTTGACCAGTCCAGAACCAGGAACCACCATCGCCTGTTTGATTGAAGATGCGACTTTGCGACCTTTAATCACTTCGGCTGCAGCACGGATATCTTCAATACGCGAGTTGGTGCACGAACCGATAAATACACGATCTAACTGGATGTCTGCTAATGCCTGACCTGCATTTAAGCCCATATATTGATAAGCACGGTTCCAGTCATTGCGTTGTACATCATCTTTGGCTTGTTCTAAAGTCGGTACTGCTTGAGAGACCGGAATCACCATCTCAGGGGAAGTACCCCAAGACACTTGTGGCTCGATTTCTTCACCTTGCAATACAACAACCGTGTCAAAGTATGCGTCATCATCTGAATGTAAAGTATTCCAGTAAGCAACAGCCTGATCCCACTGCTCTGCAGTCGGCGCATACGGACGGCCTTTAACATACTCAATAGTTTTTTCATCGACAGCCACCATGCCGACACGGGCACCGGCTTCAATCGCCATGTTGCACACAGTCATACGACCTTCAATAGACATGTCACGGAAGACCTGACCACCAAATTCAATCGCGTGACCAGTACCGCCTGCTGTACCAATTTTGCCAATAATCGCCAAGACCACATCTTTTGGTGTTACGCCCTGACCTAATTTGCCATCAACACGCACCAGCATGTTTTTCATCTTCTTTTGAACCAGGCATTGGGTCGCCAATACATGTTCAACTTCGGATGTCCCGATACCATGCGCCAAACAGCCAAAAGCACCATGGGTTGCCGTATGCGAGTCACCACACACCACGGTCATGCCCGGTAAGGTCAAGCCCTGCTCCGGCCCGACCACATGCGCAATGCCCTGACGGATATCGTTAATATCAAATTCAACAATATTAAAGGTCTTGCAGTTGTCATCCAAGGTTTGCACCTGGATGCGCGAGGTTTCATCCTCAATTCCGGCTACGCCCTGCTCACGCTCTTTTTTCGAGGTCGGTACGTTATGATCCGGTGTAGCAATGTTGGCACTTAAACGCCATGGCTTGCGCCCGGCCAATTGCAACCCTTCAAATGCCTGTGGCGAGGTTACTTCATGCAACAGGTGACGGTCGATATAGAGTAAGGCAGAACCATCGTCACGTTGCGTTACTAAATGGTCATCCCACAACTTGTCATATAGTGTTTTTGCATTTTGCTTTTGTACTGTTTGGGTCTCGCCTGCCATGTCGATATACTCCACTGGACTGGGTAAATTCTTTCTCTGATTTTGATTATATCGCTGCAATCACATAAATCTAATTTATCATTTTTATTAGTTAAAAAACTTTTTGGAATATTTTAAAAAGTGAATTAAATCAGACTTTCAGATTATTTCTATTTACTTCTATAAATCTAATTTTCCGATCATTTTATAAAAAATATTCGTTTTTACAAATTAAATGAGAATTATTATTATTTATTCATCGGCAGAGATAACTTATTTCGAGGAACTTCGACATGGCACATATTCAACGTTTTGTAGACAACAATCAGCGCATGTTTAAAAAGACTTTCAGCTATTACATCATGCACATTACTGTGGCGATGATTGTGGGCTACTTGGTGACCGGCAGTTTAACCATGGCCATTGCCTTGAGTTTGTTAGAACCCACCGTACAAGCAGTTGCTTTCTTCTTTCATGAAAAAATCTGGGAGCGTAATAACCAACAGCAGAATGAGGACATTACCGTCTAAGATCTTCTGTCGGGGTTCCTGATGAAAGACCGTCTGCAGAGGCGGTCTTTTTTTTAACTTCTTAAAAATACAATACGTTGAAAACGTTTAGTAATTCAGCAACCTAATATAAATAAACTAATTTTACTTTGATTTATTCTTAAAATATAACAATAATAACCTTAAGCATAAAAATTCTTTATAGGTGATTAAGATGAATCTCGCAGCCTTTGAAGCCTTTGTAAAAGTCATGGAAACCGGTTCGATATCTCTGGCTGCAGATCAGCTTTTTATTACCCAGCCTGCCGTCACCAAACGTATTCACAGTCTGGAAGAATACTTTGGAGTCAAACTGTTTGAATCTGCCGGACGTGGCGTACAGGCCACCCATGCGGCACATTCCCTGTTGCCTAAAGTGAAAAACTGGCTGAACGAGCTCGGTGATATTCATTATACCTTGAGCCATGAACAGGCTCTGGTACAGGGTAAACTGAAAATTGGTACCAGTCATCATATTGGCCTGCATCATCTTCCGAGCCATTTGCGCCGTTATGTCCAAGCCTATCCGGACGTGACCCTGGATGTGCATTTTGTCGATTCCGAACAGGCACATGAACAGGTGATTGCCGGTGATCTGGAACTGGCATTTTTAACCCTGCCGCCACGGGGTGATGCACGCCTGAATTACGTGACCATCTGGAATGATCCTCTGGTCTTTGTGGTGGCACCGTTTCATCCGCTGGCACAGCAAAAAAATCTGTCTCTGGAAGATTTGCTCGAATATCCAAGCCTGTTGCCCTCTTCACAAACTTATACCTCGCAGATCACCTTGGCAGAGTTTGAAAAACAGGGTATTAAACCGAAAGTCAGCATGAGTAACAATCCGCTGGAATCGATCCGGATGCTGGTATCGATTGGTTTGGGCTGGTCTGTGCTACCAAAAACTTTAGTAAATCATGACCTGCACCAACTAGACATTAATCTGGAAATGAACCGCCGTTTGGGCATGGTCTGGCATCCTGGTCGTACGCAGTCCAAAGCGGCACAGGCTCTGGTTCAGCTCATGCAAGACAGTGCTCTGCCTATTTAGCCTATTTAAGTTAAGCTGTAGCTGAACATGCTGCATCAAGCACGATGCAGCATTTTGTTACCTAAATACCCCCCATTTGGCGATATCTTTCGAGTATTTTTAAGACAATTCCATTCTTTTGCGATGCAGAAGGATGCTTAAAACTATTCCATGGAGCCTGACGGATGCAGCTCGATTTTGCCTTAAAACCCCATTCTAAAGATAAAAAAAGTACCAGCAGCCCATGGCTTTCGGCTAAACCGATGCTGCTACCCACGCCGGCGCTTGATTTTGCCGATGAACAGACCGCCCGACAGCACTTACGTGAATATTTTCTGAATACTTTTGACACCTATGAGCAACTGTTTGAATGTCTCAAGCATGAAGATGCTTTTTTCATTAAACCGATTACCTTACGTCATCCGCTGATTTTTTATTTTGCGCATACTGCCACTTTTTTTGTCAACAAACTGCTGCTCAGCAAACTGATCAGCGAACGCCTGAATCCGCATTTTGAAAGTATTTTTGCAATCGGTGTGGACGAGATGAGCTGGGATGATCTGGATAAAGTACATTATGACTGGCCCAGTGTGCAGGAAGTCCGCAATTATCGTCATCAGGTGCGTGCCCTGATCTTGAACATTCTTGAACATGCCCCATTGACTCTGCCCTTAAACTGGCAAAATCCCTGGTGGACCATCATCATGGGCATTGAGCATGAACGGATTCATCTGGAAACTTCTTCCGTACTGATCCGCCAGCATGCTCTGGAACATGTACGCCAGCATCCGCAGTGGCGTGCCAATATCATTACCGGCATGGCTCCGGATAACAGCTTGCTGCCTGTGCCTGAAGGTGAGATCCATCTAAAGAAAGATTTTAACGATCCATTTTATGGCTGGGACAATGAATACGGCCAGCATAAAGCGCAGGTAGCGGCTTTTGCAGCTTCCAAATATCTGGTATCCAATCAGGAATTTCTGGCTTTTGTCGAAGCTGGTGGCTATCAGATCGAACACTACTGGAATGAAGAAGGTCTAGGCTGGCTGCAATTTTCCCAAGCTGCTTACCCCTGTTTTTGGCGCAGAACTGAATCGGGCTGGTCACTGCGACTGATGCTGGAAGAGGTACCGATGCCTTGGGATTGGCCTGTAGAAGTGAATTATCATGAAGCCAAGGCCTTTTGCCAGTGGAAATCGCAACAGCTGGGGAAAAATATTCGCTTGCCGACCGAAGACGAATGGTATCGCCTGTATGCGATTTCAGACCTGGATCCACATTTACCAAGTCCTGAACAGGCCAATATCGAGTTGAAATACGGCACCAGCTCCTGTCCGGTGGATCATTTCAAGCAGGGTGATTTTTACGATATTCAGGGCAATGTCTGGCAGTGGACTGAAACCCCGATCTATCCATTTCAGGGTTTTCAGGTGCATCCGTTTTATGATGATTTCAGTACACCGACCTTTGACGGTCGCCATAACCTGATGAAAGGTGGCTCCTGGATTTCGGCGGGCAATGAAGCTTTATATAGTTCCCGCTACGCCTTCAGACGGCATTTCTTCCAGCATGCCGGTTTTCGCTACGTCGCCTCTGATCAGGCACTGCAACATTTCCCTTCGAACTATGAAAGCGACCAGCTGGTCTCCCAATATCTGGAGTTTCAGTATGGCACTGAATATTTTGGTGTCACCAATTTTGCCAAAACACTGGTCCATCTGGCGCAACCTTATTTTCAGCAAACCCCATGTCATCGTGCCTTAGATATTGGCTGTGCCACCGGCCGCGCCAGCTTTGAACTGGCACGCTATTTTGATCAGGTGACCGGTCTGGACTTTTCTGCACGCTTTATTCAGCAGGCAGTTTATTTGGCCCAAGGCGACAGAGTACGTTATCAACTGCCACTAGAAGGTGAATTAAGCGAAGAAAAAAGCTGTTCACTTGAAGATGTCGCTTTGGATCAGTTTGCATCTAAAACGGAATTTTTTCAGGCTGATGCCTGCAATCTTAAAGCACATTTTAGCGGCTATGATTTTATTCTGGCAGCAAATCTGATTGACCGGTTACATCATCCGAAAGACTTTTTGGCGCAGATTCATGAGCGTATCAATATGGGGGGTATTTTAATGTTGAGCTCGCCCTATACCTGGCTGGAAGAACATACGGCGCGTAGTGAATGGCTGGGTGGTTTTCAGCAGGATGGGGAAAATATTACGACCTTGGCAGGTATAACCAATATCTTAACCCAGCACTTTGAATTGGTGGCCGAGCCACAGGATGTGCCTTTTGTGATTCGGGAAACGGCCAGAAAGTATCAACACACGCTGTCACAAGTCACCATCTGGAGAAAGATTCGCTAAAAGTGATGACCTAAAAAAGCCAATCATAGGATTGGCTTTTTAATTATCCTTCAATGGTTGAGTTTTCATGTAAGGATTCATTGAGTTGATCTACCACAATCGCCCATTCGCCATCAGAGGCTATTTTCTCGCTTAAAAATTGACGTTGTGCTTCTGACCAATACGGCGCATCCAGTAAAGTCAGGTCTTTATGCAATTGATGCTCGTGAATAAATGTTGCAATACCTTCTGCACTGGCATCCAGGCCAAGCTGCTGGAACAGATGTGTCATACGCGGTCGAACGTGAGTCATATCTTATACCTCAGAGTTTACTATTGTTATCATGTCCTGTTGTTTGAGCATAGCATGCCTGATTCGGCCGGACTGTAAAAAACATTAATATTCCATTGAGGCAAATAAAAAGCACAACCGAAGTTGTGCTAAATAAATCACATTAATAAAGCTGGACTAGTTAGATCGACCAGTCCTGTATTTCCCAACCCTGCTCCTTCGCCAGAGTTTCCAAACGCTCATCCGGATTGACGGCAATGGCATGATCCGCATATTCCAGCAAGAAACGATCATTAATTGAATCTGAATAGGCCCAAGACTCGGTTACGTCACGGCCTTCCAGCCACTGTTCCAGTCGCACCAGCTTGCCTTGCTGATAGCACGCGGTATTGATGACTTTACCGGTATATTTCCCATCAATGACTTCAGCATTGGTGGCAATAATTTCAGTAATTCCGAATTCACGAAAAATCGGTGCGGTAATAAAGTCTGAAGTCGCGGTAATTCCCACTAAGGCATGCCCTGCTTCACGGTGGCGCTCAATGGCTTTAAAACCTTCAGGACGCATTTGTGGACGAATGACTTTTTGCATGAACAGTTGATGTAATTCAACCAGATAATCATTGTCATGTTGGGTTAGAAACTGGAATACAAATTCATTATAGGCATAAGGATCCAGCTGGCCTTTTTTATAATCATCATAGAACTTGTCATTCATGGCACGGTGCTGAACTGGATCGACCAGGCCCTCGCTGACCAAAAACTCTCCCCAGGAATGATCCGAATCCGTGTTTAACAAGGTGTGATCGAGATCAAATAGCGCCAATTTCATGAAAATACTCGTTAAAACTGAAATTTAAGAAAAAAATTGTAAATCTATCTCCGCTAGTCGATAGAAATTCGTTAAGATCATAGCAATTTTAACATTTTTAAACTTTGCTTTTTTCGAGTTGGATAACGAAATAATGCTCCCCGATGGCAAAGGCATAAATTAAACAATTTTTAGGTAGCCAAATGATCGACTCTGAAGGTTTCCGACCGAATGTCGGGATCATTTTGGCAAACGATGCTGGACAGGTTTTATGGGCAAAACGCATTGGTCATAATGCATGGCAATTTCCACAAGGAGGTATCCAGTATGGAGAAACCCCTGAACAGGCACTCTATCGTGAGCTGAGAGAAGAAATTGGCTTACTGCCCGAACACGTCCAGATTATTGCGCAAACCAAAGGCTGGTTGCGCTATCGTTTGCCGCATCGATACATTCGTACGGATTCCGATCCGGTCTGTATTGGTCAAAAACAAAAGTGGTTTTTACTCAAACTGACGGCCCCGGCACAGAATATTCAGTTGAATCTGTCTGATCCGCCCGAATTTGATCAATGGCAATGGGTCAGTTACTGGTATCCACTTGGTCAAGTCGTGAATTTCAAACGTGATGTTTATCGTAAAGCCTTGGTGGAATTGTGTCAGCAACTTCCACAGCAAAAACCTTAAAAAATCGCATAAATAATGCAGATTTTTTACTTGGCTATTGTTATAAATAAACTTAATTACTGAAATTCTGAATTGATGGAGCAGACCTTATGTCGAATATGCAGCTGGACACCTTGAGACGTATTGTTCAGGAGATCAATGCGTCCACCAGTTTGCATGAATCACTTGACATCATGGTCAATCATGTAGCCGAAGCCATGCAGGTTGATGTCTGCTCGATTTATCTCCTCGATGAACGCAATCAGCGCTATCTACTCATGGCATCTAAGGGCCTGAATGCGGAATCCGTCGGCCATGTATCCTTGCAGACAGGGGAAGGGCTGGTAGGGCTGGTAGGCCAGCGTGAAGAAATTGTCAATCTGGACAATGCTCCTAAACATGAACGGTTCCTGTTTTTGCCAGAAACCGGTGAAGAGCTTTATAACTCTTTTCTTGGCGTTCCAGTCATGTACCGTCGCAAGGTCATGGGCGTACTGGTTGTTCAAAACAAGGAGCCACAGGATTTTTCCGAAGCTGCCGAATCTTTTCTGGTTACGCTCTGTGCCCAGCTTTCAGGCGTAATTGCGCATGCCCATGCGGTCGGCAATATTGATGTATTCCGTAAACCGAGTAACCTGCCTGCCTATAAAACCTTTCAGGGGGTTTCCGGTTCAGGGGGTATTGCCTTAGGCCGTGCAGTGATTCTTTATCCGCCAGCGGATCTGACTGCCGTACCGGAACGTGAAGCCGACGATATCAGTGAAGAACTAATGTTATTGGATAGCGCGCTGAATTCAGTCCGTGAAGAAATTCAGTGGCTGGATGACAAGATGCAGGATGCACTCATGGCTGAAGAGCGCGCACTGTTTAGTGTGTTCTTGCGGATGCTGGATGAAAATGCACTGCCTGCAGAAATCAAGGCTTTTATCCGTGAAGGCCACTGGGCACAAGGCGCGGTGCGGATTGTCATTGACAATCATGTGGCACAATTTTCCCAGATGGAAGATGATTATTTACGTGAGCGGGTGGCAGACCTGAAAGATCTGGGCCGCCGTATTCTGGCCCGTTTACAGGAAGCAGATGCCAGTCACCGTGAACTGACCGATGAAAGCATCCTGATTGGTGAAGAAATTTCGACGGCAGCACTAGTTGAATTACCAGTAGATAAAATTGCCGCAATTGTCACCACTGAAGGTGCCATGAACTCACATATGGTGATTGTAGCGCGTGCTCTCGGTATTCCGACTGTGGTCGGCGTAACCGAACTGCCAATCAATACCCTCGATGATGTGGAAATGATTGTCGATGCGCATCAGGGCCGGGTCTTTATTAATCCGCCACGTCGCCTGCGCAGTCGCTATAAAGAAATTCAAAAAGAAGAAGAACAGATTGCTAAAGATCTGCGCCAGTACGAAACCAAAGATGCGATTACCCCGGATGGCGTGGCGGTCAAACTATACGTCAACACCGGTCTGATGATTGATGTGGTGCGTGGTGTGCAGCGTGGTGCCAAAGGTGTCGGTTTATACCGTTCTGAAATTCCGTTTATGTTACGTGACCGCTTCCCGGGCGAGGAAGAACAACGTGCGATTTATCGCCAGCAACTCAGTCACTTTGCCAATAAACCGGTAGTGATGCGGACTCTGGACATTGGTGCAGACAAAGACCTGCCGTATTTCTCGATTGAAGAAGAAAATTCGGCACTCGGCTGGCGTGGCATCCGTTTTACCCTGGACCATCCGGAAATTTTTTCTTCACAGATTCGCGCCATGCTCAAAGCCAGTATCGGACTGAATAACCTGCATATTCTGCTGCCGATGGTGACCAGTGTCAGTGAAGTCGAAGAAGCGCTCTACCTGCTGGAACGTGATCATGCGGCGATTCAGGAAGAGGAACAGGTCAAGGTAAACAAGCCTAAACTCGGTATTATGGTGGAAGTTCCCAGCGTGCTATATCAGATTGATGAATTTTCCGAACTGGTCGATTTCTTCTCGGTCGGCTCCAACGATCTGACCCAATATCTGTTGGCCGTCGACCGTAATAATCCACGGGTGGCCAATGTCTATTCACACCTGCACCCTGCAGTAATGCGTGCCCTGACCCGTCTGGTGCAGGACTGTCATCGCAATGAAAAACCGGTCAGTATCTGCGGGGAAATGGCGGGTGATCCGCTGTCTGCCGTTTTACTCATGGCCATGGGCTTTAATACCCTGTCGATGAGTTCAAGTAATATTCTGCGGGTTCGTAAAACCATTTGTCATGTTCCGATGAGTGATGCACAGGAATTGCTACAACATGTGTTAAAAATGGACAATCCACTCATGGTAAAAAGCTGGTTAGAATATTATTTCAGAACTCATGGTCTGGGAGATATAGTGAAATCAGCCACGCGTATGGTAGGTGCTTAATACGGGGCTTTTCCAGCCCCCTCACTCTCGACATTGGTGGAGGTGGTTATGGAATTTCTGGTCATTCTGTTCATGGTAGCTGTGGTGTTCTATATTGTTATTATTGCACCTGCCTTAAAAGCCCGAAAAAATACTGATGATTCGTATTCATCTCGCTCCCGCCCTGCCAGCAATCGGACCAGCAACTCTACCGAACGGCCTAAAATGTCGCCACTACTGGGCATTGAAATTTCGGCATCGCAACGACGGCGTTTAGGCCGACATGACCCGTCCGTGATGGCCGCCAAACTTTATCAGCAACAAAAACATCAATTTGCCAGTTTTCAACAGGCCAGGCCGCAGCCTCATTCCCCTCACCCTGAAGCGCCTGTTCACACCAGACTACATAAACTTTTCAGTGATTTAATCACGGATGAATCTTCAACCCAGTCCCGTCGTCCAAATCAATATTCACAAACCCGTCGTACCCGGCCAGTCGCCCCGCTTTCTCCACTCAAATCCAACCCCAAACAGCCACCACATCGCCCCCAACCACCTTATAAACCTTAAGCTGCCATTAAAAAAGGGCGATCTTCCATGGAATATCGCCCTTGTCTGTGCTTGCTGTAGCCACGTTTTGCATTTTTCTTTCGGTCTACAAAGACCTGGCTTTTGTTGACTTCATGCATGTGTTTTGCCACAAAATTGTGGATCACTACCTGCTCGGCTGTTTTTTTCTTGGCCATCTTGCTCTCTATATCATTTGGAAGAAGGAGTGAGATAATTATAGGGCCGGCTGACTAATTTTCAAGCATATTTGCCAATGCTTTTTCAAAAATAAAGCCCATTTAGCCAGGATTTTCTATATGCAAAAATGGGAGTTATAGCCAGAAAACACCCTTATTTCATTCATTATTTTTATGGGTTTCTTCAGCCAAACAAAACTCGATTAAAAAAACGTTTAAAATAAATCAGTTATAAAATTTATTTTAAACAATACTATTCACTTATTATTTTTATCCTTTGATAAAAACATATTATCGACTTAGATATTGTTATTTTCGTTTAATCCCATTCATTATTCGAGTTATTCAAAATATATAGAATTTGATATTGTCACAGAGTGGAAAACCCGTTACTTTTTAAGAGTAACCATTTAATTTTCAACATTTTAAACTTTATTAAATTTAAAAATATTTTTTGAGTGAGCTCACTCAATTATACCCTGAATTCCGTTTTGTGCTGTAACACCCTTTATTTAAAGATATTGTAAATATAGCGAAACCTGATCTGATTAGCATATATCTCAATATTTTATGAATACTAGGTAAACGACATAAGATATTCAAAACTTGGAGAGGAAAGATGAGCCAAGATTTTAAAAAATGCCCTGTCACCCACCTGACTACTGAGGCTGGGGCACCTGTGGTCGACAACCAGAACAGTATGACGGCAGGTGCGCGTGGACCTTTACTTGCCCAGGATTTATGGCTGAATGAAAAACTGGCCAACTTTGTCCGCGAAGTGATTCCAGAGCGTCGTATGCATGCCAAAGGTTCAGGTGCTTTTGGTACCTTTACCGTGACCAATGATATTACCCAATATAGCCGCGCTAAAATTTTCTCTGAAGTCGGCAAAAAAACCGAAATGTTTGCCCGTTTCTCAACAGTGGCGGGTGAACGTGGTGCGGCCGATGCGGAACGCGATATTCGCGGTTTTGCCTTAAAATTCTATACTGAAGAAGGCAATTGGGATCTGGTCGGCAATAACACCCCGGTGTTTTTCCTGCGGGATGCGCGCAAGTTCCCTGACCTGAATAAAGCAGTCAAACGTGATCCGAAAACCAACAAGCGCAGTGCCACCAATAATTGGGATTTCTGGACATTACTGCCTGAAGCCTTACATCAAGTGACTATTGTCATGTCAGACCGCGGGATTCCGGCCGGCTACCGTCATATGCATGGTTTTGGCAGTCATACCTTCAGTTTTATCAATGCCAAGAATGAACGTTTCTGGGTAAAATTCCATATGCGTACCCAGCAAGGTATCCAGAACCTGACCGATGCTGAAGCTGAAGCCTTAATCGCCAAAGACCGTGAAAGCAGCCAGACTGACCTGTTTGATGCCATCGAACGTGGTGACTATCCAAAATGGAAAATGTACGTTCAGGTCATGCCGGAACTGGAAGCTGAAACAGTGCCTTATCATCCGTTTGACCTGACCAAAGTCTGGCCGAAAGGCGATTATCCACTGATTGAAGTCGGTGAATTCGAGCTGAACCGCAATCCGGAGAACTATTTCCAGGATGTGGAACAGGCCACCTTTGCACCAAGCAATCTGGTACCAGGTATCAGCTATTCACCAGACCGTATGTTACAGGCACGTTTAGTGAACTATGCCGATGCAGCGCGCTACCGTGTAGGAGTAAATCATTCACAGGTTCCAGTCAATGCGGCACGTTGTCCTGTACATTCGAACCGCCGTGATGGTCAAGGCCGCATGGATGGCAACTATGGTTCATTGCCGCATTACGAGCCAAACAGTTTTAGCCAGTGGCAGGAGCAGCCGGAATTCAGGGAACCGCCACTAAAAATTACCGGAGATGCCGATTTCTGGGATTTTCGTGAAGATGACAGTGATTACTTCAGCCAACCTCGTGCCCTGTTCAATCTAATGAATGACCAGCAGAAACAGGCGCTGTTCAATAATACGGCTAGAGCAATGGGCGATGCCCTGGATTTCATCAAATACCGTCACATCCGCAACTGTTATCATTGTGATCCCGCTTACGGTGAAGGCGTAGCACAAGCACTGGGGATGACTGTAGCAGATGCTCAAGCGGCTCGTGAAAGCGACCCAGCCAAAGGGCTACCTAGTTTCATCTAAGCCACTTTAGATATGTATAGAAAAACCACCTTCGGGTGGTTTTTTATTGCGGTATCCAGCACTATAGAAGCAAGCTCATACAAAAAGAAATACCAGAATGCATCCAAATATTGAAGACATCATTCAACAGCACGACATCATTGTGTTTGATGCCGTTTGCGTGATCTGTAATGGCTGGGCACGATTTTTAATTCAATACGATAAAAAAATACAGTTTAAACTGGTCTCTGCCCAATCTCCTTTAGGTATTGCCCTGCTTGAGCACTATCAGATGTCCACTGAACATTACACCACCATGCTTGTCATCCGAGATGGCACACTCTATACCGAATCGACTGCATTACTGAAGGCGCTGCAACATCTCGGTTTTCCATTTAATTTAATGAGCGCAGGTTATTTGGTTCCGCGTTTTATCCGGGATTTTCTGTATCGTGTGATCGCTTTAAATCGCTACACGCTATTCGGCAAAACTGAATATTGCCTGATCCCCTCCGGCGAAAATAAACGCCATTTTCTGGAAAATGCGCTTCGTGAATCCTAAGCCCGTTTTCAATCAGGTACTGTTGTAGCATTGGGCTAAGTTTGGCAATGCTCTGGTTCTATCAAGGACTGATTCCAAAAATTCTGTTCCAGTCCCCTGCTGAAATCACAATCTGGCAAAATATGGGTTTTGAGCTGGCATTTGCCCAGACCTTGGTGGGCTTTTCTGGGGGATGTGAAATGCTGTGGGGTTTATGCTTTCTGAAATGGAACAGATCAATTCTATTGCATGGATTAAATATCATGGGACTTGCAGGATTACTACTGCTGATTGCACTTACCGTACCTTTACAACTCACTGCGGCATTCAATCCCGTGGTGATGAATATCGCCATGCTTATGCTTTCTGTAGTGGCTATTCAACTCATTTGGCAAGAACAAGCATAGCGTTTAGACAATAATCCGTTTGCCTTCACGTATGCAGTAAAACGGATTAATTAACTTGGAGGAATGCTTGATAATCTCATGCAAGTCATGCTCTGGTGCATCACGGTCTTCATCAGTCAGCTGAAAAGTGCGGTAATGAATGGCCAGTGAGCATTTGGCCTGCAAATCGTGATGGGCATGATAAGCATCTTCCGGATTCATGTGAATCGCGCGCATCAGTTCACGTGGCTCATACGCACCAATTGGCAGCAAGGCGATCCGCGGCGCACCTAAACGTTTGCGGATTTCTTTAAAATGGGAAGCATAGCCACTATCTCCGGCAAAGAAACAATGCTCCTTGCCATGCAATAAAGAAAAACCTCCCCAGAGGGCACAGTTCTGATCGCGTATGCCGCGCCCAGAAGCATGTTGCGCCGGTGTATAGACAATCCTGATCTCTTCAAAAAAGGCGTTTTCCCACCAGTCCATTTCATGCACGGTATAATGTTCTGGCAAATACCAGGCATTGCCCAGTCCTGTATAAATCGGCATCTGAAAAGTCGTATGCAGCCATTCCAGACTGGCCAGATCCATATGATCATAGTGGTTATGGCTCAGCAACACAGCATCAATATGGGGTAGTTCATCCAGGGCAATACCTGCCGGAATGACGCGCTGTGGCCCGGTAGATGCAGAAGGACCAGCATATTCGCCCCAGACCGGATCGGTCAGGAAATTATAAGGTCCAATCTGAATGAGTACGGTGGCATGACCAATAAACCAGATTTGCCAGTCATCTAGGGGAGCATCAGGACGATGCTGCGGCAAAGCACGTGGACGTGCAAAAAACTCGGCACGCTCCTCATCAAGGTTGACTTGCCAGGTACTGGATTTTCGGGTAACCAGCCATTTATATAAATCAAAACGACTGCGCGATAATGGGGAATATTCCAGATTATGAAAGCGTTGACCATCAAAATGATCGGAATGCAGATACTCAAATACCGGCTTAGACCAGACATGTTTCCAGCTGGACTGTGTGGGTAACTGAAATTTTTTAGTTTTAAAAAAATCTTGCATAAATATCCACTATTTATTATTCGTTATATGCAAGTTAGCTACCGCTTGAAATCGTCAAGTGCAGCAGCGTTTAAATGAGCATACAAACTTAAAACAGGCGCGTAGCAATATAGTATGAAATCCAATATCGTTAATCATGTATGTTTTTGTTATTTTTAATAAAAACACCATGTAAAAACCTTTCAGCTTATAAAAGTAACAGATTATAAGAAAAATACTGCTCGCAGCCTTCTGCCTAAACATACAAAATGATGCCAAACCCCTTTAGGCTCATTTTGACAAAGTCATGACTCCTATGGGTAACTTTCTGACAGAGTGCATCTGCTCCCCAGACGAGGATCAGTTTCATCAGCTTAAGCATACCCGAGAGACATGCTGAAATCAGAAAAAATGGGCTCAAGCGATTTTTTTATATGGGTTATACACGGCCTAAGGTTCGCTCCAACCATACGGCCTTGGTTTGTGGCTTTACAAACAGGGCAATAATTTCCGGGTGCAATTGTTTAATCTGGGTCTCGATCCTGTTTACACAGGCTTCAATTTGATCGGATGTTAAATCATCTTTAAATTCCAGACTTAAGGATGCAATGACTTGATGCGCGCCCATCTGTTCCGTTAATACCCCGTTGGCACTAAAAACTGCAGCATCCTGTTGCGCAATATTTAATACATTTTCCCGCAGTTTAGGATCCGCAGTCTCACCGAGCAACAGGCCCTTGGTTTCACGTGCCAAAAACCAGGCCGACACCGCAAGCACCACCCCAATTAAGATTGAGGCCACCCCATCCAGTTCGGGAATATTTAGCTGATGAGCAAGAAAGATACCGACCAAGGCAATCACCAAGCCGATCAGTGCAGCAGTATCTTCAAATAAAACGGTAAAGGTAGTTGGGTCCTTACTCCGTCGAAAGGCTTCAAAATATCCCATATTTCCTTTTTGTTTACGAAATGTTTTTAGTGCCACTGACCATGAAAACCCTTCACATAAAATGGCTATGCCAAGCACGATATAGTTGATCATAGGATTCTGCATTTCTTCAGGCTGGATAATGTGATAAATACCCTGAAGAATAGAGACAATGGCACCCAGTGCAAATACCAGCAATGCCACAATAAAAGCCCAGAAATATAGTTCACGGCCATAACCAAACGGATGTTTAACGTCTCCAGGTTTTTTGGCTTTTTTCATTCCGTATAACAGCAGAATTTCATTCAAGGTATCGACTACCGAATGAACAGCCTCACTCAGCATTGCAGAGCTGTTGGTAATATAGGCTGCGACAAATTTAACGAGGGCAATCGCCAAATTGCCGAACATGGCTGCATAAACGACAATTTTATTGGATTCAGACATCTTGACACTGTCCCAAATAAGCTTGATCAAGCTTTATTGATCTTATGTCTTGCATCTTAAAGTGTTTTGACTACCCAGTTGTTTTACAAATTGTTGTTTCGTCGTGATGGTCTAGCATTTCCAGTCTGCTTTTGGAAAATATCTAGACCTAATAAAAAATTTTGCCCTTTCCCTTCAGGGAAGGGTTAGTGTCTGGAAAAATATTGCTCACGCCATTCTTTAGAGAAATACAGGATAATCCCGAACATCACCACAGCAACACCCGCAAAAGCATGGCTGCTGATGATTTCATTATTCAGTGTAGCCCCCAGTACCAAGGCAATCACTGGTGTCATGACATTACTGAGAGAGACTGTGGAAGCTGCCAAACGGCGAATCAGCCAGAAATAGCACAGCATCGCCACAATCGAAGATAGAATCATGGTAAATATAAATCCGATGATGGCATGGCTGCTTGGCATCTGGGTTGGAAAGTGCTGCCAGATAAATGGAATCAGTAATAAAGAACCCAGCGCAGAAACTAGCAGCGAACCCGTGGCTTGCGACATTGGCTTTAATGGTGCATTGATCTGTTTGACCCAGAAGATCGAACTGATATAGGACACCATACTGATCAGCATCAGTACCACACCCCATGGGTTAATCTTGCTGTCTGCCGAGTCGGCAAACACAAAACACAGGCCACCTACCGCAATTGCCATACCGAGCCACTGTACCCAGATCAGTTTATGGGTTTTTAAAATCACATGACCGATTAAACCGGCAATCAATGGCGAGAATCCAAAAATCAGCGCCATCAGACCTGACGTTAAATAGTTGGCAGCCAGATAAATAAACAGTTGTGCCCCAATTAAATTAAGACTACCTGCCACATAACTTTTTAATGACGTTTGATCAAATGGCAATGGGTTACGCATAATTGCCAATAAAACCAAAGCAATGACACAGGCACCAAAATAACGAATCACCAGCACCCACATCGGATGCACTTCAGCCACACTCCAAACAATGGCCAATGGTGTGGCGGCCCAAATGAGCACCAACAAGGCATAAATGCTGGCTGTTAAAATCATGGGAGATGAGTTTGAATTCATATACAACTCAATTAAATATAATAAAAAGAATTAAACCAAAAGTTCTGTTCAAATCCACGATTAGCAATATTACAAGCGGCATGGATGCCGCTCGAGCGTTTGGGATACAAGGAAGTATCCTCAAACGCTCAAAAGATTTTTGTTACTTTTCATCTTTGAAAAGTAAGACACACCTGCACAAAGTAATTAAACGTCGCAATATAAATAGTGGTCATGCCAAAACAATAAATAAAGTAGCCATAAAAAAGCAGACCCAGGTTGCCCGAGGTCTGCTCCTTTGTAAACCGAGATTACTTCACAAGCTTACGAAGATCCTGGCTAAGATCCAAATATTTGTCTGCTTCAAATGCAGCCTGCTTGCTGATCAGCTTTTTCAGATAACGCATTTCTTTAGCAGCATTCACCGTGATACCACCAACGATCACACCGTCAGTCACACCAAACATCACGAATGAGGATTCAGCGCGAAGTTCTGGATTGATTTCACCACGAACTTGCCATTCAGCTGCAGCCATATCGCCAACAAACTGGTAGTTGATATCCAGTTGGTCTGTCCAGAACCATGCTGGATTGGCCACTGGATGCTCGACACCCATCACATGACGTGCAAAGATGCCTGCTTGCAGGTTGGCATTTTCCCAGGTTTCTACACGACGGTGGTTACCACAGTCACGTAACTGAGTTGCTACATCACCCGCAGCGTAAATGTCTGCATTTGAAGTCTGGCAGTTTTCATTCACTTTAATTGCGAAATCTACATCCAGACCGGCCTCTACAGCCAGCTGTGCATTTGGCACAATACCGATACCGTACACTACAGCATCAGCACGAAGTTCTTCACCACCTTCAAGGGTAATCACAACTTCTTCACCATCCAGCTTGCAGTCTGCAATCTTGGTTTCCAGGCGAACGTCAATTCCGGCCAGACGCTGTTGCTCTAACAGGAACTCGCTCAGGATACGCGGCGAGCAGCGACCCATGACCATAGGACCCATTTCAATTACAGTTACCTGACAGTCCTTGAAACGTGCAGAAGAAGCCAGTTCCAGACCGATCACACCACCACCGATCAGGACAATACGACGGCCTGCTTGAAGTACAGGAACCAGTGCCTGTGAATCTTCCAGGTTACGCAGGGTATAAACATGCTTACCTAGTGCATCGAAGTTTGGCAAACGGCGTGCTGCACCACCAGTGGCAAGTAACAGTTTGTCATAAGCAACAACGTCACCATGTTGAAGTTCAACCGTGTGGGCTTCAGCATTGATTTTTGCAACGCCATTACCACGGATAGTTGTTACGCCAAGTTCAGCCAGTTTTTCTTCTGACAGAATTTCAATCTTGGTTTCTTCAGGTTTTAGAATTACGTCTTTAGACAGTGGTGGACGCTCATAAGGCAGATGCGTTTCATCACCGATCAGAATGATGTTGCCTTCGTACTTGTTGCCACGAAGTTCTAAAATCGCACTTGCACCTGCCTGGCCAGCACCTACAATTACGATAGTTTCGATGTTGCTCATGTCATTAACCTTTTAACTCTGCAGATACGATGCCAAAGCCCGCAATCCATTCACTGATTTCTTCATAGCAGTGTGTTGTCATGTCGTATTCGCCCATCTCGCTTAAAGCAGCAAAAGCAGCCATCCAAGAACGGACTTCCTGACCACCACGGCCACCATCACGGCGGATTTCAGCTTCAGTCATCGCTTCGAGTGCAGCAAAATCGGCATTCTTGAATTTTTCCAGCAGTGCAATATCCCATTCTGCATTGAGAGGGACTGCAACAGAGGTATCACCTGCTGCCAGTTTCTGGCCCACAGCAATGATTTTCGCTTGACGTGCTGAACGTGCTTCCGGAGTCGGATGACGACCGGCAATCAGAAACTCTTCCACTTCTGGTGGTACTGAACCCATTTGCGGTGTAGGTGGATCATGTGACAGACCACCTGTACCTAAAACCAGTACCCGCTCATTTTCAAGGTTTAAAGATTTGATGTATTGACCGACTGCACGACCCAAAGCGATGGTACGTTTGGTGGTTGGCATTGGAGCTGCAGCACCATTAATAAACACAGGAATGGTTGGATAACGGTCCAACTGACCTTCGCACAAGAAATGCAGTGGCTGAGTCACACCATGGTCGGCCTGCATACGGTAGGAGTATGCCACGTCCACACCCTCGTCCAGTACACGACGCACCATCGCCAAGGCTTTGTCTTCTGGTACATCGATATGGTCATTGTCTTTACCATAATCCCAGTCACCTGCCGCTTTGGCACGGATACCCACGCAGAAACTTGGCATCAGGTCATAGAAGAAACCATTGAAATGGTCAGGACCGAAGGTAATGATTAAGGTTGGGTCGTAAGCTTTCACTTCAGCTGCAAGTTGGTCAAAAGCTTCGCGTACTGCGACTTCCTGACGTTTTTCTTGCGGGGAAGCAAATTCCATTAAGGGGCTGTGCGATGCACAAATGAGTTTAACGGCCATGAGAGACTCCTGAAAAGGAAAGCAGCCTTAGAACAGGCTGCCGATAAGTCCATTTGATTCAGACTAGATTTTATTCGTCAAAGAAACCAGCACGTGGCTGACGCAAGCCCCGGATACCCAGACCACATTCTGCATTGATCAGAACACCGGTCAGAGGACGGTTATTTTGACGAGATGCCAAGAGCACGTATGAACCTGTCATATCTTCCGGTTCAGGTAAGAAGTTCAGTGGCATGCCACGTGCGATTTTCTCAGGATCGCGTGCATCCAGCAGACCAAGATTTTCCTGGCCTAAAGATGCAGCACCCTTGATATTCACATTCATACCTGATGGTGCAACAGCGTTCACTCGTACTTTAGGCGCAAGCTCGTAGGCCAGTTCTTTCATAATTCCGACACCGGCATGCTTAGATGCAGTATATACAGGGCCTCCGCCAGCGGAGTACAGTGCTGAATTAGACAAAGTAAATATGATAGAACCTTCAGAAGCGATCAATGCATCCAGTGCAGCCTTCGCACCGAGGATCAGAGATTTGGTATTAATCCCCATAATCTCGTCAAAGGCTTTCTCTAGCTGCTCGCCTGAGGTATTGACGATATCTGCATAATGATCCCAGATACCGGCATTGCCTACGAAGCAATCGAGTTTGCCATAACGTTCCACAGTTGCCTGAACTGCACGAACGTTATCTTCATAGCTGGCCACATCACCTGCGATCGCAAGCACGCGGTCACCAAAATGTTCTTTCAGTGCATCAACTTTTGATTGTGAACGCTGAAGAACGGCAACTTGTGCGCCCTCTTCCAGGAAACGTTCAACCAATGCCCAGCCTAAGCCTGAACCACCACCGGTAATAAGTGCAACTTCGCCTTGTAGCCAACCCATGATTACTCTCCTGCCATCTCTACAAACAATTGACCATCTTCAACAATCACTGGGAAAGTCTGGATTGGATCAGTCGCTGGTAAGCAAAGTGCTTGACCTGTTTTTAAACAGAAACGTGCTGCATGAAGTGGACATTCAACAGTACCGTCATCTTCCAGATAACCTTCAGACATTGAAGCGTTACCGTGTGAGCAACGGTCGTTCATTGCAAAGAACTCACCACCGTTGTTGAATACTGCCAGCGCATCGATACCGTTTACGCCACAATCTACTTTCAATGCTTCGCCTTCGTCTAATTCGTCAACTTGGCATACAAAAATCTTATTCATTAGAAGAACACACTCAGGTTATGTGAACTGTAAGTAACTTGGTCAAGCATGATCTTACGGTTGAAAATCTGGAAGCCTAGGCCACCCTCAACTTTACGGATCTTGTCATGACGTTTACCACAGTAAATCACGACGTCTTTCTCTTTTTGCGTGCGGTACAACAGGTACGTTACGTACACGTCATATTCGCCTTCAACTTCAGTGGCTTCAACAATCACGTTAGAAACCATATGAGTTGTACGTGACGGAGGCTCTTCAGCCCAAGCCATACCGGTCTCAAGACGAGCCACACGACGCTCTAAAAGATCTTTCGTATCATTGAACACCCAAGTGGTAGGTGGTTCAACTGAACGACGACGGTCACGGGTTTGTGCGTTTGGTGTGGTACGTAGCGTGTAAGAAATGTCTTCAGCTAACGTGTCCAACCATTCGCGGAATTTCCAGTCGTCAAGCAGCTTTGCTTCACGGTAAAGGAACTGGCTAATTTGATGATGAAGTTCTAAGCTGATTTGACTCATTTCATAAGCTCCTTCTCATATTCGTCAGCCGCTTTTTCCACGTCTTCCCATTTTTCATGGATCAATAAATCTGCCCAGCGGCGGTACATACCACGTGCTGCAGTTTCAGAGAAAATGTAGTTGGTGATACCCGGGATACCATCTTCACGTACTTTCTCGTTACCTTTACCCATTTCCATAATGAGTTTGTTTTGACGCGCTTTGTAACCACGTAAAACTTTTTGAATCTCGATCCAGTTCTCAGAGTCATCTTGCTCTAGGAAACCAGCAGGACCAAAAGCACGTGTTGCAGAACGTTCAAATGCTTCCTTCACTTCTTGAGATGCTTCAGCGTCCGCAATACAGAATGCCCAAACTTCAGTTTTGTTTGGACCACGTGGGTGCCATACGCGAAGTGTTGCAGTACCGTTCAACCAAGACAATGTTGGGAACATGGTGTTGTGACCTGCAAGACGCAGTGCACGAGTCTCGCCTAGGCGCTCTTTTACTTCTTCGTAAGTTTCACGGAAGTAGTTGGCCACTTCACCGTCAACCCAAACGTTTGCGTCTGGTTTCTCTGTGAAGAAGAAGCCTGAACCATGGCCACGTGAACCGTACTGGATTGCATCTTTGGCAGTTTCCCAAACAGGACGAGCAGTTTGCGCAGCACCTAATTTCTTAGATGATTCGTCGTCTGGTTTCGCACCAAGCACTTGAATTGCAGATGCGTGAGAGAACAATGCGTGGTATTGGTCAGATGCGAACTGTTCAGCTGCAAATTTCCAGTTACACTCGATTTCCCACTTGTGGACACCACCGATGATTTCTGTACCACCTGGACGACGGTCAACAACGCCATCTAGGTACCAGGCGATATCGCCCATGTATTCTTCTAGATCTGGAGTTGTTTCATCCCAGCATCCGAATATCAGGCCTTTGTATGATTTAACACGGTTAACTTCCACCAGACCCCATTGCTCTTTACATGCGCCTTGTGGGTAAGCACGCTCTTCAAGCGGGATGTCTTTTAAAGAACCGTCAATACCGTAAGACCAGCCGTGGTACGGGCATGTGAATGCACGTGTATTCCCACAGTCTGCGAAGCTCACACGCATTGAGCGGTGACGGCACTGGTTTAAGAATGCTTTGATTGAGCCATCTTTTTGACGTGCCACGATGATCGGATCTTCACCCATGTAGGTGTTGAAAAAGTCACCAGCCTTAGGAATCTGGCTCTCATGACAAAGGAACAACCAGGTACGGCCGAAAACGCGTTCAAGTTCTAATTCGTAAATATCTGGATCTGTATAAATAGATGGAGTGATACGTCCATTTTGTGCATCGACTAAAGCGTCGATTTCACGCACATCAATTTTTCCACTCATGAAAATCTCCTGTGACCCATCAAGGCACAAAGTAAATAGACTCAATTCGAATGGATAATGGATTTTAGGCGGGATTTGGGGAAATATTTTTTTTGTTTCAATTAATAGCTTAAAGCAATTATTAAGGACGTGGATTTTTATATTAAAACATCCATTAATCCTTTCAGAGCATTTAGTTTATGAATGGCAAAATAATCTTCACGACATAGTTATTTATAGATTATACTTTGATGAAATTATAGTAAGACATTTTTTGGATTACTCTTTGGGTTGATGACATGGAATTACGACACCTCCGCTACTTTATTACCGTTGCTGAAGAACTGAACTTTAGCAAGGCCGCACTTAAACTTTATACGGCTCAACCCTCTCTTAGCCAGCAAATCAAGGACCTGGAAGAAGACGTCGGCGTAAAGCTGTTGAACCGAACCAAACGTAAAGTGGAGCTGACCGAAGAAGGTGCCGTATTCCTGGAACAGGCTCGCCTGACCCTGGCACAAGCAGACAAGGCCGTTGCCATGGCGCGTCAGGTGTCACAGGCCAAGCAGCAAATGCTCCGGATTGGCTTTGTTCCAGTAGCCGAAATGAAAATTTTCCCGTATATCTTGCCTAATCTGCGGGTGCAGAATCCGGATTTAAAAATTGAACTGCTCAGTCTGAACAACAATGAGCAAATGCGCCTGTTAAAAAAAGGTGATCTGGATCTGACCTTTACCCGTCATAATTTCAATAGCGATGAAATTGAAAGTCAGTTCGTGATTCGTGAACCGCTGATTTTCCTGCTACCCAAAGACCATCCGCTGGCAAAATATGACCGTATTCCAGTTAAGGCATTGAATGGTATTGATTTTATCATTCCATCAGCAGAGCAGTCTTTTACCTTGCACCATACAATTTTGGATTTTGCCAAGGCTAACGGCATTGAACTTAATATTGTCCAAAAAGCTGACAATATCCTGTTTAATATCAACTCGATCGGTATCGGATTGGGGTGCACGATTTTACCTGGTTATATCGCACCGCTGACTATGGAAAATACTGTGATTCGCCCTCTGGACGTAGAGCTGCCATATTTGGACCTGTATGTCAGTTACCACAAAAACAATAAATCCTATGCAGTCAGCAAATTTCTTGAGCTTCTGACCCGGGTGTTCTATCTCGATATTAACCGCAACGAACAGAATTAAACTCCTTCCTGGTTAAGCATATGTCATTCGAATTTTGGTAGACATATGCTTTTTTCGTTTTATTATTTTTTGCTTAAAGATTTATTTTTAATTCTATTTTTTGATAAGGACTGCTTGGCGAGTACTTAAGTTTATAGTTTAGCCCCGTCCAATCATGCATCTTTTTCACTCTAAATGTGCTCCGTTTACAACTTAAGTCTAATAAAACTTAATTTAGGTTTTTCTCGGTTTAAATTCAACAAGTATCTAAAAATCATGATTTTTTCGAACCCACTTTGGTGAATGAGAATCATATTCATTTATATACGGTGCGTTGAATATATAACGTATAAAAAAGGATGGCCGAGCCATCCTTTTTTTAAAACTGTATCAAACTTATTTTACGCCGTGAACAGCCAGGTAGTTTTTGATTACAGTATTGAACTCATCTGCTTTTTCAACTTGAGACCAGTGACCACATTGGCTGAAGATGTGCGCATCAGCATTTGGTACCACATTCAAGATATCCCATGTACGTGATACTGGAATTACTACGTCTTGCGTACCGTGAATCAATAGTACTGGCACAGTGATGTCTTTCATTTTCTCAAAGTCGAGCGGGAATTCAAAACGGTCACGGTCACGTGCGCCTACCACATCCATCAAACGGTTTGAAGCATAGTCATTTGCTGCTGAAGCAAAACGTACTTTTACCAGTTCATCTGTAATCAGGTCTTTGTTCACTACGAACATAGACAGGGTTTTCTTGATCCCTTCTTCTGTAAGAACTGGGTTTGCATGTGCTTTCAATGCAGCAGTCTGTTTTGCGCCGCCCGTACCCATAGATACGATACCGAGTACACGCTCTGGATAATCCAGTGCCAACTGGAATGCCAACCAGCCACCTAAAGAGTTACCCACCAGCCAGGTTTTTTCGATACCTAACGCATCTAAAGTCCGGATCGCATGGTCTACCCATGCGCGGATACCATATTGTGTACCTGGAGCAACCACTGTCTGACCATAGCCAATCGTGTCAATTGCGATACAACGTGCTTGTTCACCAATTGAAGGCAGGTTCAACCACCAGTTCGCTGCAGCCGATACACCTGTACCTGAACCGTGCAAAAACAGAATTGGTGTACCTTCACCAATTTCGTGGTAATGGGTCAACTCACCTTCAGCGGTTTCAATCCATTTGTCTTCTAAGCCAAAGAATGGATCTGTTTGATAGTCAGGGATTTGAACAGTGCTCATATTGCTTCCTCTTACAGTCTTTAGCTTGCGTGTCCCTCTATTTTCAAGAACGCCACGTCAAGTTGACTCATTAAAATGACTTGTGTACACCCTTATATTAACCGCTCAACTGCAATCAACTGATACAAAATTTCGATTGCACCCTATAAAATAGATATAATTTAAGTCATTGTTTTAATTATTAATTTAAAATAAACCCTACTAAATTTAAGGCTTTAATTGGTTTCTTAAACATTAAAGGCAGCCAGAAAACTGACTGCCTTGAAAATACGCTGATATTAGAATTTATAGGTATAAGTGGTGGCCACGCGGTATTCCTGCAGATCTGGTTTTGCCGGATTGGCAAAATTCACATCAATATACATCCCCTGTACGCCTAAACCTTTTAACTTACCTTCTGGCACAGTGTAGTTGATGATCGCATTCACCTCATCGGTATTGAAGTTCTGACCTTGATAGGCCCCAGTACCTTTCTGATCGTATCCTTTAAAATAAATCGCTGTAGCATTCAGGCCCTTCAAACCGACTTCAGAGAAGTCATAGCCATAAGAAACGTTCCATGATTTTTCTTCTGGTGCAGTAAAGGTTGCTACTCCCCAGTTCGCCAGATAAGGCTGTGGCACCCAGCCACCTAACGTCGGGAATGCGCTATTACCAAACATTTGCTGGTAACCCACACCGACGGTATGTGCACCATGATTCACTTTTGCAGCTGCAGATAAGGCCTGATTGTCGATCTCACCATATAGCTTATCGCCAGATTCAGAGTTATTGAAATAACGGACATTGCTGTCTAATCTGGTTTTTTCACCCAACTGGGTTTTATAACTCAGGCCCAGATAATGCTGCTGGTAAATGTCCTGAACATCGGCATACCAGTAACTTGCGCCCACTTCTTTGCTGAGCTGATGGTCTACACCTGCAATCCACATACCGTCAGAAGCTTCACCATTATCGTAATAGTTTTTGCCTCTAGCAGGCGCAAACAAGGTTAAATCACGGAACTGATTGTCGTAACGGTTATTGATTTTATCCACATACGCCAAAGTCAGTTTAGTATCTTTAATCTCTTTGGATTCTAACCAGGCACCGTTATAAGTCGTTAATAACTGACGCGATGGATCGAATACCAGAACAGGAGATACCGGAAGTAACTCCCCTACTTTTAATTCAGTCTGTGAAATTCTGGCTTTCAACGTTGCACCAATTTTACCGAAATGGTCTTTTGATTTCTTGCCATCATGCGGTAAAACCCAGTCTGGATTGCGATCACGAGCTTTGAGTTTGACTGCATGCTGAACCAGAACGTCAGCCCCGACCTGCACCCCCGCACCGATATCATGATAGCCAGACTTGGCATCCAGCGTTATACCTTGCGACCATGAACCCCAGTTACGTGCCGAATAATTATCCTGATATTGGCGGTCTAAATAGAAATTTTTAAACTTCAGTTGAACATTGCTGTCGTCAATAAAATCTGCATTCGTTGCAGTTGTCCCTAAAGTTGCTGTCGCAGCAAGTATTGCTATCCATAAATTGTGACGATGCATGATGAGTTCCCCATTCAGCAGATAAAATCCATGCCGCCATCATGCGTAAGTCAATTTCAATAAAAAATCCGACCACAGTATTAAAGTTTTCCCCCTTTGACTCTTCATATTACCGAGTCCTATTTAAGCGATAAATCTCTTAGATTTTAAAGCGATTAATAAAAATAAAAATTTGACCAGACATTTAATTCAATTTTTTGTTTCTTCTATTAATAAGAGCAAATTTTTAAAAAACTTTAAAATATCAGTTTTTATTTATCGTTTTTATGTTTAAGGAAATTATCAGAATTATTTTTAATAAATAAAGTTTAATAAAAATAATATCTCATGCTATCGTTTTAATATATTACTAATATCCAAATATAACTCGCTAGATCTCTCTTTCAACTCCTCAACATTTTGATTTAAATATCCAAAAATAAATATTTTATCTACGAATGTTTCTTCTTCATGCCAAGTTCAACAAAGATATCAATACAGCTCAAAATTTATAATAAAAACATGAATGAGGACTTACCTTATTGCATCTCAAACGACATTTAGCTGTTGTGGTCCTGGCTATAGCATTCCTACTTTTGAGTTCAAGGCTGGCTATTCTTTACTGATGGCATTATTGAGCCTTGCTGAACCAGTATGGATTTACTTAAACTTCGACCGGCCATCTCATTTGACCGCGGCATAGGCATCACCGCTCATTGAAGAAAAAGTTCTCCAATAATCATCCAACTCTTAGGGATGGCAATGCTGGAAGCAATAAAAAAGCGCCCTTTCGGACGCTTTTTTTCACATCAACTTCAAGCCATTAAGCTTGTAATTCACGTGCTTTAGACATCGTCAAAGCTAAATCTTCAATCATGTCTTCCTGACCGCCAACCGTACCACGGCGACCAAGTTCCATCAGGATTTCACGCGCAGATACGCCATATTTCGCTTCAGCACGTTTTGCAAACAATAGGAATGAAGAATAAACACCCGCATAACCTAAAGTCGCCGCATCACGGTCCGCACGAATTTGATGCGTCATCATTGGAATGATGAGGTCTTCTGCAACGTCCTGCACCTTAAACAAGTCAACACCTGTTTCAAGTTGCATACGGTTCGCTACCGCAACAAACAATTCAAGTGGCGTGTTACCCGCACCTGCGCCAAGACCTGCTGAGGCCAAGTCAACACGAGTTGCACCTGCTTGTACTGCTGAAACAGAGTTCGCAACACCCATACCTAGGTTATGGTGACCGTGGAAACCGATTTCGATATCAGAACCAAGGTTTTCACGTAGAATACCAACGCGATCAGTCACGTCTTGTGGCAACATGTAACCTGCAGAGTCAGTTACATACACACAGTTTGCACCGTATGACACCATTTTTTGTGCTTCTTCAAGCAATTTTTCTGGAGAAGCCATGTGCGCCATCATCAAGAAGCCCACAGTGTCCATACCCAATTTACGTGCAGCAGTAATATGCTGTTCAGATACATCTGCTTCAGTTGAATGTGTTGCAACACGAATCGTTGCTACACCAACGTCATGTGCCATTTTCAAATGATCAACTGTACCAATACCAGGAAGTAAAAGTGCAGATACTTTCGCTTGTTTAAGGTTTGGAATCACCGCTTTCAGGTATTCTTCGTCAGTTGCTGCTGCAAAACCGTAGTTTACAGAGTTACCGCCAAGACCATCACCATGTGTCACTTCGATTAACGGTACACCCGCTTCATCAAGTGCAGTTGCAATCGCAACCATTTGCTCAGGTGTAGTTTGATGGCGCATTGGATGCATACCATCACGTAAAGTCATATCATTAATAATAATTTTAGACATGTGGTAACTCCTTAAGCTTCAGCTGCGTTTAAAACACGTTCTGCAAACATTTCTGCTGTACGTGCAGCTGCTGCAGTCATAATGTCAAGGTTACCTGCATATTTAGGTAAGAAGTCACCTAAACCTTCTACTTCTAGGAAGATAGAAACACGGTTACCATCAAATACTGGACCATTCACAAGTTTGTAACCTGGTACATATTTTTGAACCTCGAGGATCATCGAGTGAACAGATTCAGTAATCGCTGCTTGATCCGGCTCGCCTTCAACGAGACAGTGAACAGTGTCACGCATCATTAACGGTGGCTCAGCCGGGTTAATAATGATGATCGCTTTACCTTGTTTCGCGCCACCCACTTGTTCAATTGCGTCAGCAGTTGTACGTGTGAATTCGTCGATGTTTTTACGTGTACCTGGACCTACAGATTTTGTAGATACAGTTGCAATGATTTCACCATATTCAACAGGTTGAACACGTGAAATTGCAGCAACCATCGGAATTGTTGCCTGACCACCACATGTCACCATGTTTACGTTTGGCACTTCACCTTGTTCAAGCAATGCTTCAAGGTTTACAGGTGGTACGCAGAATGGACCGATTGCAGCAGGTGTTAAGTCAATCATTAACACGCCAAGTTCATTTAACTTGCGGCTGTTTTCAGCATGTACGTATGCAGAAGTTGCATCAAATGCAATTTTAATGTCATCTTCAAGAACGTGAGGAAGAAGACCATCTACACCTTCAGCAGTCGTTTTTAAACCCATTTTCGCTGCACGCGCAAGACCTTCAGAAGTTGGGTCAATCCCCACCATCCATACTGGTTCTAACCATTCGCTGCGTTGTAATTTGTAAAGCAGATCCGTACCAATATTACCTGGACCGATCATTGCACATTTAATCTTTTTCATGAATGTACTCTCAATATTTTCTTATTCAGCAGCAAATGCAGCTGTTACTGAACCAAAGCCTTCAATCTCAACAACGAATTCGTCGCCTGCGTGGGCTACAACCATTGGACCAAGCGCACCAGTCAAAATGATGTCACCTGCAAGTAATGGACGACCACGGCGTACCATTTCGTCAGCCAACCAAACTGCGGCATTTAATGGGTTTGCAAGACAAGCTTTACCTATACCTTGAGACACGACTTCTTCACCGCGAGTCATGGTCATTTTGCAATTTACAAGGTCAAGATTGTCAAGTTTCACAGGACGTGAACCCAATACGAAAGCCGCTGAAGATGCGTTATCAGCAACCGTATCGATTAGACTGATTTTCCAGTTTTCAATACGGCTATCCACGACTTCTACTGCAGGAAGTGCATAGTCGGTTGCACTGATAATGTCTGCATAAGTGTGTTTTTCTTTGGTTAGATCTGCTTTGATCACCAATGCAATTTCTGCTTCAACTTTCGGCTGAATCAGAAGGCCGGCCGGAATCGCTTCACCGTCACCGTATGCCATATCCGCGAACAACATACCAAAATCAGGCTGATCTACACCCAGTTGTGCTTGAACGACTTTAGAAGTCAAACCAATTTTACGACCGACCAGACGGCGACCTTCAGACAAAGCACGTTCGGTATTCACTTCCTGAACGGCATAGGCGATATCTACGTCAGCACTTTCACCGCCAAGTTCCGGGCGAATTGGTGTGATCGCGGTTTGTGATAATTCAGCGCTACGCAGTGCTTGTGCAACTGATTCAACGACAGCAGAATTCGACATCAATGTTTCCTTAAACTGCAAAAATTAGGCTTATGCTGGAATCTGACAGGACAGAAAATATGCACATAATCAGGCCGATCACGTGCATGACCTACCTTTATCAGAGTGAGCATAGGAGTAAACGGTTTTAGGATGGGAAAAATCCGGCATTTGTGCCAATAGTTATTTTATTTTTTGCTATAGCTATTATCTATAAGGACCAATTATAAAAATTAATATAAAACAAAATCTTAAATCTTAGATTAAATCATTATTTAGCAGAATAGTGACCATAACCTGATTCCACAAAATCAGTATAATTATGGTCTTAGACTAAAAGATAAGAATAAATGCTTAAATCTGCAGCGTTCCCCCAGCCAATTTAAACCCGGGAAATCAGTCCTTTTTGCTGTAACTAAGATAATAAATTAAACGGCCTGTTTCCATTGGACTTTAGCCAATAGTTCTTTATGTAAATCAGCCACATCGTCCACGATACTGGCCGGATTAAATTGCGCCAGAAGTTCAGGCTGATGCACGCCATAACTTACGCCGATACTTGGCATGGAGATATTCATGGCCATTTCCAGATCATAGGAAGTATCGCCAACCATGATCGCTTCATGTGTCTCTACACCGGTTTCAGCCAGAATTTCCTGCAGCATAAGTGGATGAGGTTTGGAACGGGTCTCACTCGCAGCACGCGTGCTGATAAACAGGGCCTCACTGTTGGTCTGTCTTAATACACGATCCAGACCTTTACGGCTTTTTCCTGTGGCCACTGCCAGCTTGATACCTTGATCTTTTAATGCATATAACATTTCAGATACGCCCTCAAACCAAGCATCCTCAACCGAGTTCGCGACATAGTGTTCTGAATAGGCCTGTAAAATATCGCTATGTAGTTCTGGCACACCTGGAAAAAGTCGCTGTGCAACTTCAGGTAAACCCAGCCCAATAATACTCTTCGCATCTGCAGCGGTTAAAGGTTGCTGAAATTGCTGTGCGGCAAATTGCAGGCTTGCCACAATCTGACCGACAGAATCAAATAAAGTGCCATCCCAATCAAAAATGACCAGTTTTACAGGTGAGTTCATCTAAGGTTCCTAATATTTGATTCAGTCTAAATCCACCCCGATCCTCCTTTAAAAAAGGAGGGAGAACGGCATACAGGTATTCGCTACTCGATTGCGACATGGATGTCGCTGTAGATCTGTGGCGCAAGGACGCGCCATCATATCTACAAAAGATTTTTGTTACTTTTCATCTCTGAAAAGTAAGCCAACGCCCACACAATGCTTCGAATAAAACAAATACCTATTGCAGCATTACCTTAATTTCACATTGCGATAACTTTTCAAATCCCCCTCACTCCTCTTGAAAAAGTAGGGCATCAAAGAGGATTCATTAAAAAGCTAAAAAATTACTCATCATCTTCCGTAGCAATGACAACCTTATCTGCCTTCTGCGCTCTTAACTGCGCCACCAGACTTTGCATATCTTCTGGCAATGGCGCTTCAATGGTCGGATAACCCGGAATCTCTAAACGCATGGCATGCAGACACAGACGGCGTGGTTTTGGGCCACGATATTCGGTTTCATGTCCATACTTTTCATCACCGACCAACGGATGACCAATACTCAAACCGTGTACACGAATCTGATGGGTACGACCAGAAAGTGGAGATGCATAAACCAATGTGGCATGCATAAAACGTTCTTGCACGTTCCACTGGGTTTTAGACTCCTTGCCTTCTTTCGGTGACACGCAGACCCGGCGCTCGCCGTTGGCCAGCTCATAACGATGTAAAGGCGCATCAATCAGCTGCTTGTCTAAAGTGACCTGCCCTTTTACCACCGCTGCATAGGTTTTTTTGATCTTATGTTCACGCAGCATGTCTTGCAGAGTTTTAAGCACACTACGTTTTTTCGAGATCATCACCAGACCTGAAGTATCACGGTCAATACGATGAATCAGCTCCAAGTATTTTTTACCCGTTGCAGCGCGCAGACCTTCGATCAGGCCATAGGCCACACCGCTACCGCCATGTACTGCAATCCCGGAGGGTTTATTGACAACCATCAAGCCTTCATCTTCATAGATTACACGTGCCAACAGACCTTGAGCGACCTTGTCAGAAACCGGTGCAGCGGATTCATCTTTTTGTTCATAACGTATTGGTGCCACACGGATTTGGTCACCAATGGCCAGTTTAGTTTCTGCCTTAATTCGTTTTTTATTGACGCGAACCTGGCCTTCACGAATCAAACGATAGATGCGGCTTTTTGGTACACCTTTTAGACGGCTAAACAGGAAATTATCGATTCGCTGTCCATCTTGGTGCTCATCCACCTCAAACCACGTGACGTTTTGCCATTGTTGCGTAGAATTCATACAGTTACTATGACCTAAAAATTGATTGAAATTGATTAATAAATGACCACTTAGGCTATGCTTTACACAAGAAACATAAGCTTAGCCCATAGGCAGATGATTCAAGGTTTGATATAGTCAGCGCACGGAAACCATCGTTTGTGAGTAAAAGTTGGTGCATGACAGATTTATTTCTGTACATGATCATTCAATTAAACCCTCACATAATACGGGAAGGTCCCAAAAGAATTATGCCGACGCCGAAGGCTTATTATATCGGCAAAAAAGCAAACTGTTGCGTTTAATTGTACCTGAGGTACATAAATCAGTTTGTCTGAAAAAATATGTCGCCAACCTAGTTGGCTTTTAAACGTAAACTGATACACATCAGATTAGTCGCACCCTGAAGACGACTTCAGGCTACAGCGTTTGATGCATTGGATCTGCACAGTTTGTAAAGGTACGACGATAATTCCGTATCAAGACACTCTATCTATAAAGAAGGGATGATCTTCGAGCAATGTGACAGTGAAAGTTACTCACATCCAATGCACCGCTCGTCCGCCAGTGAAGCGTTCAGGTGACTTTAATCGTTTAAAGATTGAAGCCGTATTGCCATCATCAATACGTGAATCAAAACCAAAGCTGATCTATATCAAAATAGACGCTGGGAATAAAAGACTCAAACCACAATGAAATTCATTGCAGATTTGAGCCATTGATCCGTGATGTGTGATGTTCGCTACGTGTATAGCGATTTTTTGCTGTGTATCACTATAAGGTGTTACACCCATGAAACGTATGTTGATTAATGCAACACATGCCGAAGAGATTCGCGTTGCACTTGTCACTGGTCAGCGTCTTTACGATTTCGATTTAGAGAATCGTACCCGTGAACAAAAGAAATCTAATATCTATAAAGGTCACGTGACTCGCGTAGAACCTTCTTTAGAAGCTGTATTCGTTGAATACGGTGCGGGTCGTCAAGGTTTCTTGTCGATGCGTGAAATTGCCAATACTTACTACAAAGCAGATCCTCGCCAAACTTCGAATATCCGCGAACTGATCACTGAAGGCACCGAGCTTCTGGTTCAGGTAGAAAAAGAAGAACGTGGCAATAAAGGTGCTGCCCTTTCTACTTTTATTTCTCTTGCTGGCCGTTATCTGGTATTGATGCCAAACAATCCGAAAGGTGGGGGTATCAGCCGTCAGATCTCAGGTTCAGTGCGTGAAGAACTGAAAGAAATGCTGGCCTCTTTAAACGTGCCACGCGGTATGAGCGTCATCGTGCGTACAGCCGGGATCGGTCGTTCACAAGAAGAACTGCAACTCGACTTGCAACACTTGCTCGACCTTTGGGCACAAATCCAGAAAACAGCAAGTTCTGGCCCTTCTCCAATGTTGGTGCATCAGGAAGCGGGCGTGGTAACACGTGCCATTCGTGATTACTTACGTGATGACGTTGCAGAAATCCTGATTGACTCTGAACAAGCTTATAACGAAGCCTATAACTTCGTAAAAGCAGTGATGCCACTTCAATTAGACAAATTAAAAACTTATACCTTAAATGAGCCTCTATTCGCTCACTTCGGTATCGAAAGCCAGATCCAAACGGCTTATGAACGTGAGGTGAAACTTCCTTCTGGTGGTTCGATCGTGATTGACCAGACTGAAGCTTTGGTGTCAATTGACATTAACTCAGCAAAATCAACCCGCGGTAGCGACGTTGAAGACACTGCGTTGAACACCAATATTGAAGCAGCAGAAGAAATCGCGCGTCAACTGCGTTTACGCGATATCGGCGGTCTGGTGGTGATCGACTTTATCGACATGACCAAAGATCGTAACCAGCGCATGGTTGAAGCGAAACTTCGTGAAGCCACTCAAAGTGACCGTGCCCGTATCCAATTCGGTCAATTATCACGTTTTGGTTTAATGGAAATGAGCCGTCAACGTCTGCGTCCTTCTCTGGAAGAAGCGACTGGCTACGTTTGCCCACGCTGCCATGGTACCGGTATGGTACGTGATCTTCGTTCTTTATCCCTTTCGATTATGCGTAAAGTGGAAGAGATTGCCCTGCGTGAACGTCATGGTGAAGTTCAAGTCGAAGTTCCAGTCGAAATCGCAGCTTTTTTATTGAATGAAAAGCGTCATACCCTGGTATATTTGGAACAGACGTCAAATGTGCGTGTTACTGTGTTGCCGCATCCGCATCTGGAAACACCGCATTATGAAATTACCTATAATGCCGAAGGCTTTGCACCAACCAGCTATGAACGTACTGAAGCAACTCGTTCAAGTGAAAAAGAGCTGGGTTATGAGTCGTCTGAATGGCATTTAGAAGAAGAACAACATACGCATGCTGCTGCGCCAGCGCCTGCCCCACAGCAAAATAACGGCAGAAACAATAAACGCCGTAATAATCAGCAAAATCCAAATGTACAGCAAGCACCTGTTGTTCAACCGGCTCCTGTCCAAGCGCAAGTTGCTGCACCTGCAACCAGCCCATGTGCATGGTTAGAAAACCTGTTTGTACAAAAGCAAGCTACGACTGTTGATCAATCGCGTACCGCCAACAATGCAGCAGCAGCGATTGAACAGATGATCAATGGCGGTGCAGTAAGTCGTGGTCAGTTCGGTCACGTCGCAGCACCTGTGGCACAGCCCGCTGCACAACAGGTACAAAACCATGTACAGCCACCTGTACAACAACAAGTTGTAGCACCTGCGAACAATGCTTATTTGGTACCATCAACAGTAGCCCATAAGCAGGAACGTGATGCTACAGAAAAACCAGCAGAGCGTGAGGAAAGAACGCCTCGTCACAACAATAAAAAGCCGCGCAATCCGAAGCACAGAGAGCCGCGTGAGCAGGTTCAGTCTGAAGCCTCTGCTCCTCAGCAACACCAGGTGCATGAAGAAGTCGTTCAGGTATCTCGTCAAGAGCAACGTCATGAAGCACGTGAAAACAAGCGTAATTCTCGCCGTCAGCATCACAACGAGCCAACTCAGCAAAATGATGTTCAAACCAATGAACAGTCACAACAGGCTGTACCACGTCGCGACCGCCGTAACCAGCCACGTCAGGAACGTCCAAATCGCCACCGCGATCCAAGCGTGCTGAATGAGCAGGCATCACAAACTGTACCTGCTGTTGTTGAGGCTCCAGCAGTCGATGACAAACAGCTTCGTGTTGAATTGGTCGATGCGCCACGTCAAGACGTGATGGCAACAGCTATGGTGGTGAATATTGACCAGGCGAAAAGCGAAATCGTGGCATTGAATGACAATGCTGCAATTGTAACGCCAGCGGTTGAAGTTACTGCTCCAGCAGATGCGCCAGTTGAAGAAGCTGCTGCTGAAAATGTGGTGGAAGCTACACTAACAGCAGTCGACGAGAAAGCTGTGCCAGCTGAAATCAGTGCTGAAAAACCACGTGCCAGCAACGATCCGCGTCAGCGTCGTCGCCAGCAACGTGAACGACACTCTCAACAGCCGGCAGTTCAGCAGTTGACCCCGTCACAAGTGCCAACTCTGGGCCAGTTCACCATTGGCAGCCTGATTCGCCATGTCTATGGTGAAGACTGCTCGGTGCTGATTGAGCAGTTTGGTTTGTTGCCAACGTTCAACCGCGCTTTAGAGAAGTTCACAAAAGAGTACAACGCGAGTCTGGTGCGTGCAGCAACGCCTGCCACAGAGAAAAAGCCAGTTACTCGTGATGTTCAGGTGACAGTAACCAAGGTGGAAGTAGAACCGGCTCCAGTTCTGGATCTGACACCACCAAAACCGGTGTCGGACAAACGTGTCGCAAACGATCCACGTGAGCGCCGCCGTCTGGCTAAACTGGCTGCTGAACAAGCCTTACAGCAAGCCAAACAGGCTAAAACAGAAACAGCTCCGGTGGTTGAAATTGCGCCTGTAGCAACTGAAGCGCAAGCAGAGCCTGCCCCACCTATGGTAACTGAAGCTGCAGTGCAGGAAGTAACTACTGAACAAACCGTAAATACTCAGCCAGCTGAACAGGCGACTGAAACCACGGCACAAGTGGAGGCTGCTCCTGAAACTGAAGTGGTAGTTACCGAAACTCAGGCTGAAGATACTACCCCAGTTGAAGCAAATACTGAGTCAGAAGTATCTGAATCAGAAGCACTTGTGGTAGAGACCCAAGGCCAGGCCGAAGTAGAGGCAGAGAAAACTGAAACCAGCGAAGCTGAAAAAGTGGAGAAGCAGGCCGCTCGCCCACGTCGTCCACGTGGTCGTCCACCGAAAAAAGCAAATACTGCAACTGAATCATAATTTGCTCAATTGCAGTCATATAAAAAAACCTAGTCATTTCGGTGACTAGGTTTTTTTTGCTAGATTTAGTCAGAATAGGTTGATTGCACTAGCTTTTTAACGCTAAAAGATGGATAGCTCGCCTACTGTATATAAATCGAACGTATCGGATATGAAAAATAAATAGGATTCTCATGACCCAAATGAAACCACATGATCTTATTGGTATTGCAGATGTTGCTGCCAAGCTCCCGACTTTCTTGACCAAAGTACCCCATTTACTTACCGGTCTAAGACAGGCGTATTTACGTACTCCGAATACACCGGCCGGGCTGGGTCTGGCTTTTGAAAAAGCAACCAAGCGCAACCCGGACGGCATCGCCTTGCGTTTTGAAGACCAAAGCTACAGCTATGCCACTCTCAATGCCTGGGCCAACCAGATTGCACATTTCTATCTGTCTTTGGGTGCCAAGAAAGGTGATGTCGTAGCTGTAATGATCGAGAACCGACCTGAACTGATTGCCAGTGTGATTGGTCTGGCTAAACTGGGGGTGACGAGCGCTTTGGTCAATACCTCACAAGTAGGCAAGGTATTGGCACATAGTATTAATCTGGTCAAACCAATTGCCCTGATCGTCGGTGAAGAGTGCGGTGAGGCTGTGAATGAAATTCGTAATGACCTGAATATTAGTGGTGAACGCCTGCACTGGTTTGCAGATCAGAATACTCAAACCGATCCGGGTCAGGCACCGGAAGGCTTCGTTAACCTGGCTGAAAAAATTGATCTTGCTCCAAAATTCAATCCGCCGACTACCCATTCAGTACAAGGCAAAGACGGGCTGTTCTATATTTATACCTCAGGCACTACCGGCCTGCCCAAAGCGGTCATTTTTACCAATGGTCGCTGGACCCTCGCTTATGGCACCTATGGGCATGTGCTGAATCTCCATAAAGATGATGTCATGTACTGTACCCTGCCACTTTATCATGCCACTGGCATGGTCGTGTGCTGGTGTGGTGTCATTGCAGGGAGCAGCACCCTGGCCATTCGGCGTAAATTTTCAACCTCCTCTTTCTGGAAGGATGTGAAAAAATTTGATGCCTCTGCGATTGGCTATGTCGGTGAGCTATGCCGCTATCTGATGGATGCTCCCCCATCTGAACTGGAGAAAGACCACCGCGTGACCAAGATGATTGGTAACGGGATGCGTCCGAATATCTGGGACAAATTTAAATCCCGTTTTGGCATTCAGGAAGTGCTGGAACTGTATGCGTCCAGTGAAGGCAATGTCGGTTTTAGCAATATTTTCAATTTTGACAATACCGTCGGTTTCTCCCCGACACCTTATGCCATTATTGCTTTTGATAAAGATAAACACGAGCCGGTACGGGATGCCAAAGGACACTGCAAGCGGGTGAAAAAAGGTGAAACTGGTTTACTGATTGGTAAAATTACCCGTCGTTCACCTTTTGATGGTTATACCGACCCTGAAAAAAACAAGTCAGTCATCATGCAGGATGTATTTAGCAAAGGTGATGCTTATTTCAATACCGGAGATCTGGTACGCAATATCGGCTTCCGTCATGCCCAGTTTGTCGATCGTTTAGGTGATACTTTCCGTTGGAAAGGTGAAAATGTTTCTACAACTGAAGTGGAAAACATGCTGACTGAGTATGACAAAATCGTTGAAGCCGTAGTTTATGGTGTAGAAATTCCAAATACCAATGGTCGTGCCGGTATGGCTGCGATTACCCTGAAGCCCGATGTAGAATTAAATGATGCAGATTTAGCCGCCATGGCTGCTTGTTTTAAAAAATGCTTACCGGCTTATGCGGTACCCGTATTTCTGCGTATACAACAGCAGGTTGAAACTACAGGCACCTTCAAATACCAGAAAAATAAATTGAAAGAGCAAGCATTTGATCCAAGTAAAACCGATGAACGCCTGCTGGTGTTATTGCCAGGTGCAACTGCGTATTCGGAGCTTACAGCAGAGGTTTTTTCCAATATCCAAGCCTATCAATATCGCTTCTAAGTACTGAAGTTGCCTGTTTTTTGTTTAGATAAAGCATAATTGTTGTATTTATAATCAAACATGGGCAACTTTGTTATTTTTTACTTGCGCTGCAATGAGATCTTGCTACAATACGCTCCATCAAACAAAGTGGTGCTTTGAGCTATTTAGCTTGACTTGCACTGCATATTCAAACCTAGTTTGAATACTGGTTCAGGGCCGTTAGCTCAGTTGGTAGAGCAGTGGACTTTTAATCCATTGGTCCCGCGTTCGAGTCGCGGACGGCCCACCATTTCTTTGATATCCCTTGATGGGCCGTTAGCTCAGTTGGTAGAGCAGTGGACTTTTAATCCATTGGTCCCGCGTTCGAGTCGCGGACGGCCCACCAT